>CAZRNJ010000175.1:0-5638 GCA_964601385.1 uncultured Bacteroidales bacterium
GCATCCCGATTATGCTTCGGTGGCATCGCATGCTGTATTATTTGACGAAAAAAGAAATCCGTTTTCTTACCCGCCAAAAGGCAAGGAAGACATCTTCAGATGGGAAAAATTTCTACTCTTTCATCGTGGACAAATAAAAGAATTATGCACCTTGTATAAACCCGACCTGCTGTGGTTTGACGGCACATGGGAACGGGATGATGAGCACTGGCGCATGAAATAATTACGCGACTCTATTCTGGTATGGAAACCCGGTGTAATCCTTAATTCGCGGATGCGGGGATATGGTGATTATGAAACACCCGAACAAGCCATACCGGTTACACGGCCGGATAAAAAATGGGAACTGTGCATGACCATGAACAACTCATGGGGATACCGCCAGAGCGATACCAATTATAAAACACCGCTTGAAATTATCCGCACTTTTGTTGAATGCATCGGTAATGGAGGCAACCTGCTGCTTGATATAGGCCCCATGGAAGATGGCACCATTCCTAAGCCCCAGGTAGAGCGGCTGAAAATCCTTGGCCAATGGATCCGGCGGAACGAACCGGCCATTTACTCAACCTCGGCAGGGTTACCCTTAGGTCATTTCTATGGCCAGTCAACACTATCTGCCGATAAAAAAACTATTTATCTTTTTGTGTCCGATCAACCACACGAATACATCCCGCTCAAAGGTATCAGGAATAAAATAAAATCAATCAACGTACTGGCAACCGGAGAACAATTAACATATAAAATCAGCGGAGGCGCGCCATGGGTTAACATTCCCGGAGATATACATATTTCACTGCCCAAAAAATATGATGATTACATAACCGTTATTGCCATTGAACTTGACGGAACGATTAATCTGTATCACGACAAAGGATATTAAACAAAATTACTATGGAAAACATTGCTTTATTTCCCGGATCGTTCGACCCATTTACTTTAGGCCACGAAGCCATTGTACGAAGAGCCCTGCCGCTGTTCAATAAAATAATTATCGGAGTAGGAACCAATTCAACCAAAAAATATCTGTTCAATGCCCGGCAACGTGCCCAATGGATTCAGCAATTATTCAGCGACAATCCCCGTATCAGCGTATTATGCTATGAAGGATTAACCATTGATTTCTGCCGTAATCAAAAAGCCCGCTGGATACTGCGAGGTTTGCGCAGTATGGCCGACTTTGAATTTGAACGCACAGTAGCCCAAAGCAACAAATCAATGTACGGTGATATTGAAACATTATTTCTGCTTACCGATCCGGAGTATACCTTTATCCATTCATCGGTTGTACGGGAAATAATCATTAATGGTGGCGATATCAGCAGTTTTGTACCGCCATCCATTTCGAAAGAAGCGAAAAAACTGGCAGCACAGTAATTTTATGTCCCAACCGGCTGGAATATTACATGTCATTCTGTTTTTTTCTTTTAATTGTCTTTCTGTATACAGCCAGAAAACAGTTCGTATTGAAGGGAAATCGAAAGATTACGCCGGAGACACCTTATTTTTTACCATTGAAAATAACTTTATTACAACGGATGAAAGCATTATAGCGGTCGCTGCCATAGGGTCATCCGGAGAGTTTACTGCTGAATGGAAAACAGAAAAACCGGTTTATGTTTTTTTCCGTCACGGGATATTCAAGGCCGGATTATTTGTCGAGCCCGGCATATCTTATCATATCGCGCTACCTGAAAAAAAAGAAAAAGACACGGCCGACATGCTGAACCCCTATTTCAGCGAGTTTGAGGTAACTGCTTCTATTCTTAGAAAAACTGAAATTTCAACCCGGCAAATCCTTTCAGTTAAAGATGATCTCAACCGGCTAATTAATAATTATAATTTACTTTACGACAGTATCCAGACGCTGATTGCTCCTGCGATAATGCAAGGAATAACACCAAGGCAATTCGATACATTGACACTTTCGCTTACCCGTTACAGTGATACAATATCACAACCTTTTGCAGCGCACTATTTTTATTACCGGATTTGCCAACTCCGGTTCAAAGCACTAAAAATGAGTCCTTCGCACGGATGGCACGACTTCTTTGCCGCTAAACCCATTTCTGTTGACCATCCGGCCTGGCAAAGCATGTTCCTGAATTGCTTTAACAGATGTTTTAATGTATTCTCAACAGGAAAAAAAGGTCATTTATTTGAATCAATCATCCAGAATGACACCAGCATATCCAAACTCCGCGAGTTTGTATCAGAAGCCATCTTCAGCAAAAATGACACACTTGTTGACCTGGCCATTATCAAAGGTATTTTTGATGCTTTTTACAGCACCGGTTTTGATAAACACAAGTTGCTCCTTTTGCTCGATTCGGTTTCAGTAACAACGACAGGAGAAAACATAAAAAAAATTGCAATAACCATAAAAAACGACTTAGCCCGTCTGATGCCTGGAATGCCGGCGCCCTGGTTCAATTTAACCGACTGCCAGGGAAAAAGCATTACGCCGGACGCATTTTATGGACGCTATATTTATCTTAACTTCTGTAATTCAATTAATTACACCTGCCTGAAAGAGTATAATATCCTCGCCGACTATCACCAGCGATTTGGAAAGCAATTGCAGATTATCACAATATTTACGGGTGAAAGCTATGAACGGATGAAATCATTTGCCGGTAATAACAAGTACAACTGGCTATTTGTCCATGCCGGTATAAATCCTAAGATACATATTGATTATAAAGTAAAAGCATTGCCATGCTATTTCCTTATCGGTCCGGACGGAAAACTGCTTCTTTCTCCTGCTCCCTCGCCAGATGAACGTTTTGAGATCTATTTTTTTTCCCTGTTGCGCGATGCCGGTATGATGTATAAAGACAATTCAGGGTTTAATCTTTTAAAATAAATCCCTCAGCGAAGCATACATCTGTTCAACGATTTGCGGCAACCTGTCACGACTAATCCAGACGGCTTCGGTAATACCTTCTTTCAGTTGTGGTACAAGTAATTCATTTTTCCCGTTCATCATTTGATACCAGTGTGTAATTTTCAGTACCCATCTATCTTCCAGCCGAAAGGTATGATATGTGGGATGGAGATACCGTATAATAGATAAAGATTTCAATCCGGTTTCTTCCGTCACCTCACGAAGCGCCGTAGCCATCAAATCTTCATTCTTCTCACATTTCCCCTTAGGGAGATCCCAATATCCTAACCGCTTAATAAATAGCGTATTACCCTGTTTATCTTGCACAACACCACCGGCAGCAGGTACTGTTAAAAAAAAGCCGGAAAAAACGTCAAATAATTCGTCAGCAGAACTTCCTGTTATAACCAGGGCAGGTAATGAAGAATTAGCGTAAAAAGTGTTCAGTTCAGCATATAAATTTTCCTGAGAAGTGAAAGTAACCTCCTTCATGCCAGGTATAAACGCCGGTTTTATACCATTACTGCATAAGAAAACTATGCGGTGATTATCAAAAACTTTATAAATTTGCGCCGACATGACAACTGAAAAAAGTATTGCACAATTATTATTGCAAAGTAAAGCAATAATGCTTCAACCTGCAAACCCATTTGTATGGGCATCAGGTTGGCGTGCGCCAATTTATTGCGACAACCGCCGTACACAATCGTTTCCCGAGATCCGAACATCTATAAAAGAGGCCTTTATTCAGATAATCCGCGAAAAGTTCAGCGATATTCAATGTGTTGCCGGTGTAGCCACAGGAGCCATAGCTCAGGGCGCGCTTGTGGCCGATGCCCTTCAACTGCCTTTTGTGTATGTGCGGTCGGCTCCCAAAGATCATGGACTGGAAAATCTTGTAGAGGGTATTATTGAGCCCGACAGTAAAGTAATAATCATTGAGGATCTGGTATCTACCGGTTCGTCATGTATTAAAGCAGTACATGCTTTGCGTCAAGCAGGGGGTCAGGTGGCTGGATTGTGTGCTATATTTACCTATGGTTTCAAAGTAGCGACAGAAAACTTCAAAAATCATGAATGCCCATTCTATGCTCTTACTAACTATAACGCAATCATTGATTTAGCCCTTGAAACCGGTTATATTAATCCGGACGAACTTCAAATCCTGAAAAGATGGCGCGAAAATCCCGAATCGTGGAGCAAATAAGTCATTTTAGCCCATTCATTGATTATTCGGTTAATAATATTACATTTATACGCTTTTCGTCTGATAATGTATGGATTATAAAATATTAATTGCAGATTTCGACCCCAAATCCCTGGAAGAATTAAAAAATTTCTTTCCTCAGGGAGATGAATATGATAACTATACATTATTATCTGCTACAGACGGTAAAGAACTTTTCGACCAGCTTGAGCAATCTCCGGATATCATTCTGTTAAATTCGCCGGAAATCACCGACGGGCTCGAAATCATTCAGGCATTGAGAGAAAACCAAAATTCACGGTACACACCCATACTTTTTATACTTGAAGACAATCAAACGGATGGTATTGAGAGTATTTTTCAGTTCGGGATTATTGATTTCGTATTCCGTCCATTAAAAAAAGATGAACTGATTCTGCGCACACGCTCTATACTTTTTAAGAACAGTTTCTTCCAGCGGTTTATGAACCAAGCCGAGCAACTTGAGTTATTGGCTACAGTAGCCAGTAAAAGTTCAAACTCCGTAGCCATTATCAATCCGGACGGAAAAATTATCTGGGTGAACGAAGGGTTCGAAAATATGTACGAATGTACGTTAGATGAGTTTATTGAATTATTCGACCAAACACTTCTGAATCCCGATCATAACACCTTGTTTAACCAGTCCATTGCCAAGAGCATTGAAGAACGAATTAATGTTGTGTACGAAAACCACTGGTTCACCCGGTCAGGGAAAGAAAAATGGATTCAGACAACCATTACACCGATAATCAACGAACGGACGGGGCATGTATCCCGGTTGATAGCCATTGAAACCGACGTAACAAACCTTAAAAAAGCTGAAGCACGGCTCGAAGAACAAAACAAATACCTGCTTAAAGTAACCCGCCACCTTGAAACCACAAACGAAATTCTGGAAAAACAACGGGTAGAAATCGAAAAAGAGCGTCAGAAGGCTGATGACCTGCTGTTCAATACATTTCCCTACACTATTGCCAAACAATTAAAATCGAAAGGCGAGGCACGATTAAAGCGCTACAAACTGGTTACAGTATTATTCACTGATTTCAAAGGTTTCACTACCCTGTCGGAGCAATTGGATATTGAAGATCTGATCAAACAGCTCAGCAACTACTTTGAACGGTTCGAAGAAATTATTATTCCACATTACGTTGAAAAGATCAAAACCATTGGCGATTCCTTTATGTGCGCCGGCGGGTTGCCGCTGAGCAATAAAAGCAATCCTATTGATGTCGCTCTGTGCGGTCTCGAGATACAGGAATTTGTACGGCAGCAGAACGAAATACTCAAAGCCGAAAACCGGCCCTTGTGGGAACTCCGGTTAGGGATACATACCGGTGAAGTAATTGCCGGTATCATCGGAAAGAAAAAATTTGCCTACGATACCTGGGGTGATACCGTAAATACTGCAAGCCGGATGGAAACATCCGCTGAACCCGGAAAAGTGAATATATCGGGCGATACGTATAAACATATTAAAGATTTTTTTGACTGCACCTATCGCGGAAAGATCAGTGTTAAAT
>CAZRNJ010000176.1:0-5637 GCA_964601385.1 uncultured Bacteroidales bacterium
CTTATCAACAGACTTCAGTTATTACGGATTCCATTTGAATGTTACAGGTAAATACCAGAGTAAAGTGGAAGAAGATTTATTTTACAAGTATGAGGAACCCGATGAGTTCTTCCTTCGCGCTGTTAAACTCAGCAAAAGGAAATACCGACTCACTTTTCGATCCGGTAAGAGTTTATCAGTTTTTTAAATATACCTCTGATGACCCTGTAGTTCCTATCACACGTGAACAGGCAATGAATACCTATACTAATTGGTTTGATGAAGTGCTGACTACCGGAACATCCAAAGAGTTAAATTTTTCGAACCAGACATCATTTGAAAAGGCAAGCATTTATGTGTCTGCTAATTATAAAGACATGAAGAGTGTTGTGCGAAATAACGATTTTAAAAGTGTCAATACCCGTATTAATATTGATTATGAGCCGATGAAAAATATCAGGATGGGGAATAAGATGTCTTTTGGATATACACATAATAACCAGGTGAATGGCGGGGCCGGTTATGGTGGTAATTTTGGACTTACCAATCGCGAATCACTGCCCTGGTTCCCTATGTATAATCCGGACCACCCTTCGGGTTACTGGAATCCGATGTCGGGATATAATATTAAGGCATTGAATGACCGCAATCTGGCCGATGACCGCAGTGATCAGTACAGGGCCATTAGTAATAATTATTTTGAATTTAATCTGCCCTGGCATTTTACTAAAGGGCTGAAGTTCCGTACTGAGGCAAACTTTGATTTTATGCAATCGAATGTTTATCAATGGACAGAGACCTACTTGCGTAAAGACGGCTCAAATGCTATTGATGATACTAAATCAAAAAGGATTTTCCTGTATAATGCGTATTTTAATTATACACGTGATTTTGGAACTAATCACTCGGTTACTGCTGCATTCGGTACTGAGGCAGAGCAGAAGTTCACTGACTATAAAAAACTCGAAGCCGATAAATTAACTACTTCTTATCATTATATCGGGGGTGAAGACATGCCGCCTGAGGTGAAAAAGATTATCGCATCGTCATTATCAGACGAGGAATATTTTGCATCCTATTTTGCACGCGCCGATTATAAATTTAAAGAAAGATACCTTATTGCGGGAAGTTACCGCCGTGATGCATCGTCCAAGTTTGATAAGTCGGGCCGCTGGGGCGACTTTATGGCAGGGTCACTGGGTTGGATTGTGTCCGAAGAAAATTTCTTTAAATCCGTTGGTGCTTTTGAAATAATTAGTCTTTTAAAAATTCGTGGCAGCTTTGGTCAGACCGGAAACAATAAAGTAGATAAGTCAGTTTTTAAAAATAAGTACACTAATAAGGCAAAGGATAATATTTATGGTACGTCCAACCTTATTCCCGGAGGCACAACCATTACCAATGTTGGTAATCCTTACATAACATGGGAAACAACAAACAGTTTGGATTTTGGTGTGGATTATGGTTTTGTTGATAACCGGTTTGAAGGGTCGGTGGCCTATTATTCCCAACGTATTGATGATTTGTTGTTGGAGACACCAATGCCAGAATCATCACCGGTTGAAAAATATTGGAAAAATGTTGGCTCAATGAAAAACTTTGGCTATGAGTTTAATATCAATGCCGTTGTTATTGATAAACCGCTTTCAAAGTTTAAATACAAAGCTGACTTTAATATCTCGTCAAACGAAAATCAGGTTTTAAAGATTATTGGCGAAGATAAAGATGCAATTATTGAGGGCGGTAAAATAACCATGGTTGGACAGGAAATAAGAACCTTTTATATGGCTGAATGGGCTGGTTTGGACAGGGAAAGGGGCGTTGACCTGATTTATGAAATTGACCAGGATGTATGGAAAAACGAACAGAAAATTGTAAAAACAGGAAGGAAAATTCCGGCAACAAAAACCAACATGGAAAATAATAAGGTGGTTCTGGAAGGTAAATCTGAAAGTGATTCCTATTTTGGTGGTCTCGGAAATAAATTTGAGTTAAAAAACTTTGACTTTGGATTTCGTGTAACATTTGCCGGTGGCGGTTACAGATATGATTATATTGAACAACGTTCGACTATCGTTGGAACCGGGACATTTAATCTGAATGCCGATTTATTAAACAATACCTGGACACCGGAAAATACCGGTGCCAAATACCCGCAATTGGTTTGGGGTTATAAATACCGCTACGACTGGGACGAAGAAAAACACGAGTGGATTGATTATGAAAATCCAAGCGACCCGAATTATGACCCGAATAAGAGTGGTAATTATTCATTAATTGATAATAATATGCTTTCAAGGTATTTATACAGGGATGATTATATCCGGTTAAAGTCAATTGAGATTGGTTACAACTTCCCGAAGACGTTTACGTCAAAACTGCAGATCAACAGTTTGCGCTTATATGGATCAATATCGAATTTGTGGGTTTATGCTTTTTATTATAAAACAGGGTGGGATCCTGAAGCCGGCGAAAGCACTTTCCCGCAACCACGTACATTTATGATGGGTTTTAATATCGGATTATAATTACTGAATTTTTTTTTGAAACTGTTAACAGAACTAAACTTATGAAACAATTAACGATTTTGATATTCCTGACTGTAGTATTGTCGGGATGTTACAAGGATAAGTTTTTTGAATTGAAAAATCCGCCCGAATTTCCATGGCAATCGGTGCGTGAATTCGAAATGGCTGTTACAGCCCCATATAATAAGATATTTTATACCGGATGGGGTGGTTCATTTGTAATGAGCGATAAGGTTATTTTTGATGCTATGACCGATATTATTTACCTCATTCCCGGTGTTGCCGAAAACTGGCCTCACGACGAGGTTTATTACCGGCAAACTACTGTCCGCAATGAAATTGCTGACCAGTGTTTCGAGAGCGCCTATAAAGCCATCAATAATATTAATTTTGCCCTCGATTATGTCGAGCCCATTGATAATCCTGATCATCCGTTTGGTAATATACAGGGAAATCAATTAACCGAACTAAAACGTCAGATTGGCGAATTGCATTTTTTACGCGCCTTCAGTTATTTTCATCTTGTGATGAGGCATTGCCCTGCTCCCGGATCATCAGGATTCTCTTCGGCAAATATAATCCCCTTCAGGAATCAGTGGACGTTTAATACAGATACGATGCGGCAGCCACCATTGGCCAGCGGCCGCAAAGTGATTGAGGAAATTGTTATTCCTGATCTTCAAATCGCCAGAGCGTATTTGCCATTAAAATATACTTCATCCAATCATGCATCGTATCAATTTGGCCGTGCTGACCAGCTGGCGGCGTATGCCATGTCATCGCGTGTTTTTCTTTGGCTGAAGCAAGAATCTATGGGATATGACCCATGGGATTCCGCATATATTTATTCTGATTATGTGATTACTAATGCGGCTGCCGGAGGCCACGATCTCAGCGAAGAACCTATTATTGCTTTTTCAAGATCCACTGCAACGCTTGCAAAAGAAGTGCTGTGGGAAGGGATATTTTATGATACAGAATATCCGCATACACCTAAAGATGCAACAATGTTTACATGGAACAGATATGCTGCATCTTCTGGCTGGCCCGATTATACGCCTAATGTTCCATATACAACAACTAATGACAGTTTATTCCTTTTACAAACCCGTAATAACCGTTGTACCTGGCATACTTATTGTATGAGTTTTGAGACGGCAAAGTATATTGATTGGATTGATAAAACGGATAGCAGCCAGACACTTAATGCCGCAAATGATAAAAGGTACAAGCAGCTTTATCTGAGAGTTGATCCAGTGCCAACGGATATATTGAATGCATCTATCTGGAAATTGTATGAGAATAAAACGCCATGGGTTCTTAAACCGCAAATTTGGTGTCATAAGTATTTCCGGGGCGCAAAAGGTGATTATTCCAATGTTCCGGTTATTCGTTTGCCGGAAATGTATTTAACCCGCGCTATTACTGCTCTTGGTAGTAGAAATCATACGAATGCCGCTCTGGCATTATCCGATATTAATGTTATACGGGCAAGAGCCGGCCTTACCGCTCTTCCCGGCCCGGTTACTGAAGAAGATATCCATAAGGAACGGATAAAAGAACTTGCTTTTGAAGGTGACCGTCTTTTATACCTTATTGCTATAGGCCAGACCAAAGACAGCGACGGCGTGAAACATAATGGCATACCCCCGGGCGACAGAACAGACAGAACGGATATTCCCTTGGGTGATGCTCGACTTTACTGGCAGTTACCGTTAACGGAAACGCAGTTCTACGAATAACGGGTTCTATACTGGAAAGAATTACGGCAGCGCAATAATTCCCGCGCTGCTGTTTTTTTTTGCGCCTGTAACCGAACACAGAATATTGGTTTGTCCGGTATATCGCAATAAACCGAGGAAGGCAAAAATCATGGCTTCTTTAAATTCAATCAGTTGTTGTGAGGGTATAACAATTTTTTTGTTTGTCAGCTTTTTTATGTTATCTATTAGCAGTGTATTAAAAACACCGCCACCGGTTATCAGTACATTGCTGATGTGTTGCTGTTCGTTGATGGCTGCTGCCAGCCGGCGGGCAATGTGTGTGGTTGCTGTCATCAGTTGGTCGGCAATGCTTGCAGTGCTTGCATTGAAGATGGGTAGCACTTCTTTTTCAAACCACTCGCGGCTTAATGACTTGGGCCAGGGCCGGCTGTAATAGCTTAACCGGTCGAGCGATTGAATCACATCGTGAAGTACAGCGCCTGTCGCTGCTATCCTGCCGTTATCGTCAAATGGTTTACCGGTTTTCAGGGCTAAGTGGTTGAGCAGGATATTTACCGGACAGATATCATAAGCCACACGCATGGCTTTACTCCGGAACGACATATTTGCAAATCCGCCCAGGTTAAGGCATATATCATAATTGCCAAACAGCAGTTCGTCACCGATGGGCACTAAAGGCGCTCCTTGTCCGCCTTGCAATACATCTGCTTTGCGAAAATCAGCAATCACCGGAAGCCGGCAAACAGAAGCAATGGCCGTTGCATCGCCTACCTGCCAGGTGAGCCGGTTCGGGGGCTGGTGAAAAACAGTGTGTCCGTGTGATGCAACCAATGTTGGCTCATTTTTACACTGACCGCGGAATTCATTTATCCGTTCGCCGGTGTAAAGCCCATATTCAATATTCAGTATACTGAATTCGTGCGCATTGAGATTTTGTGCGGTACCAAGCCGCTGCCGCCATTCATCATTGTAGGTAAAGGTTGTTGCTTCTTCAATAGCATACCGCCATCGCCCTGCAATCCGGTTGAAACGGCAAAGCGCTATGTCAAGCCCGTCAAGCGATGTGCCTGACATTACACCAATAACGCGATATGGTCTGCTGAAAAACATCAGTACCTGAATTCCATGTTAAACATTGTAATATTTTGCCGGTTATCTACAATTACCATTTCAAGATAATGATTTTCGGCTTGTGTAATTCTTGTCGTATCAAAGAAGTATTCAATAGTATTGCTTTTTACGTCATATTCAAATAAAGCCCATTTTCCATCAATATACCCGTTGAAACTTAATACACCCGAAAAATCATCTTTCATACTGAAACGTATTGAACGTTCTTTGGTGTAATCGCCGCCGGGTTTGCCGTTCAGCAGTTATAGTTCTCGTGCAGTGGAGTCTATACCTAC
>CAZRNJ010000177.1:0-5586 GCA_964601385.1 uncultured Bacteroidales bacterium
GTACCCATCAGGTACAGCGTTGTGTCAACTTCAAGTTTCTGTGGTTTTTTGTAGAATAGATCCCATAGAGGTTTATGAAACCAGGCCAGTGTATCGTCTTCTGTACTAAGGATAAATTCTTTCTCTGCACCAAGATAGGTCAGTTTATAAATATCAAATCCGCCCATTCCTTCATCACGCACAGTTGATATATAGGCCTGTTTGGCGACACCGGCCGGCTGATAAAACATATCATCATCGGGTGTGTTCACCGGATAACCGAGATTCACCGGTTCTGTCCAGTTGCCTTCGGCATCGCGATGCGTTCGGAACACATCAAAACCGCCCATTGAGTTGTGTCCTTTTGAACTAAAATAGAGCGTGTCGCCGGTGGGGTCAAGAAAAATAGCTTCTTCGTCATATTTGGTGTTAATTTTTTCACCCAGGTTTTGTGGCTCCGACCAGCGGTCGCGTTCATCTTTTTTACTCATAAAGATATCTTTGCCTCCAATGGTGTTATCTTCTCTGTTTGAAACGAAGAAGAATTTTTTATTGTCCATTGTCATAAAACATGATGTTTCCCGGCTTTTACCCCGAAGTACACGCGGTAGTTTTTTGGGTTTGCGGTAAACGCCATCTTTAAGTGAACTAACACGAATATCTCCGCCCGACTCATCACCATTGTAAATATACATTTTTGTACCATTATGCGATAAGGCAACAATACAATCATTATGTTTTGTATTAATAGTGGTCCCCATATTTTCCGATTCGGCATATTCATCTTTTTTGTCGAGTTTTGAGCCATACACATCTTCGTAAAATTTATTATCAACCGGACATCGGCGGCCTTTGGTTGTATTTGGCCGGCGGGAGGTGAAATAGATTGTTTTTTTGTCGGGATGAAAAACAGGGGAATAATCGTCGTAAATTGAGTTGATGGATTTACCGAGGTTTGAAAGAATAATCCGTTTGGGATTCATGATCAATTCCTGTCCGTGCTTACATTCGGTTACAAGTTTAGGAATATCAATGGTTAGCTTACTGGCTTTCTTTTCGGTTAGGGAACTTAAATACGTATTGTATTCTTTGATGGCGTCTTCAAACGCCAGGTTTAGATGATAGGCACGGCCGAGCAGGTAATTAATATCTGTGGCTACATAGGGATCAAGGTCGTAGGCCTTTTTGATATATTCCAATGCTTTTTCACGGTCCTTGCCCGTAAAGAGGTAACATACACCAATTTTGTAATTCAGGGCTGCATTTGCTTCGTTATAGTCGTACGCGATAAAATATTTTTCAAGGGCAAGATTATAGGTCCCTAGTCCTGCGCGGTAGTAGTTATCTCCTTCGTGCACTGCGCGCCATGCCACGCCAAAACCATTATCGGTATGATAGAATCGTTTCCTTTTTATGACAGGGTCCTGTTGTGCCGATACGGCCATGGCCATCAGCAGCATAAGGATAATCAGTTGTATTCGTAAGTGTTTCATTATATTTATTACAAAGGATTATTTACAATCTTTTAAAAAGGTTTCTGACTCAGACATTTTCAGTTCTTTGGCTTTTTTCCAGTCATCGCATGAACCTTTGGTGTCTCCCAGCAGTTCTCGTAACATTCCCCGGTTGAGGTATGCTACACCATAATTTTTATTTAGCTCAAGTGCTTTGTTGAAATTCTCAAGTGCGGCTTTGTTATCTTCCATTTTCGATTTAACCACTGCAATATTATTGTATAGAAAAGCATAGTCGGCTTTTAATTGAAGGGCAACCTGAAAATCTTCGAGCGCTTTTTCTTTTTCATTCATATTGTATTTTGCTGTTCCTCTGTTGTTGAGCGCTTTTACATATTTGGGATCAAGTTCGAGTGCTTTGGTGTAATCATTGATGGCTCCTTCGTAATTGCCGGTCTTCATTTTAGTCGTTCCTTTATTGTTGTATGCAATGGCAATTTGCGGCTCGTAGGTTATTGTCTGGTCGTAATCCTGCAAGGCGCCGCGTAAATCGTTTAATGCTATTTTTGTACTCGCCCGTTCATGATAAGCATAGGCGAAATCGTATTTTTTGTCTATGGCAAAGGTAAAGTCAAGCAAGGCATTGTTAAAATCTTGCAGTTTGTAACGTACAAGTCCTCTGAAATAATAAACAACCGCCTCGGTGTATCCATATTGAACGGCCAAAGTGAGCTCCTGCAGTGCGATGTTGTATTCTTTTTTTAGAAATTTAATATATCCGCGTACAAAGTAGGCCTCTGCCAGCGACTGGTTAATCGCAATAGATTTATTAATATCCTGCAAACCGTCATCAATTTTGTTCAGTTTAACTTTTAATTTGCCTCTTTCCATATAGGCCAGGTCATTCGATGGATTGAGTTCAATGGCTTTGGAAAAATTAGTAACGGCCAGTTCGAAATTGTTGTTCTCAATATTGGTTACTCCCAGGTTGAAAGCAAGCTTCGATTCTTTCCGTTTATCTGGCTGCACAGCCGGCTGTCCGCTAACAGACAGAACAAACAACCAGAGAAGCATAATGGCCGGATTTATTCTGAGTTTCATACGCAATTGTAATTTTTAGGTGTAGTATAAAATTTTACCAAATGTATATATTTTTTTTAATTTAATTCAATATAGCAGTTAGAATAAATAGACCTCTCTCTGCCAAAGGGGTTGATTCTGTCTGTGTTTAGATATTAATTTGTCATGTAATCAAGGTAGTTGTACTAATTATGATAAACCGGCTTGGATGGCAGCGATATTTCAATCTATATTCCAATATTTTCCCGTAGGTGTAATACATCCCGGTTACCAATAATAAAGTATTTTAGTTAGATTTGTGTACTGATTGTACAGTTATGTTTTTGGATATTGTAATTACGCTGCTTCTTGTTTTATCCAATGGTTTCTTTGTTGCGGCGGAATTTGCTATTGTTAAGGTTCGCGTATCACAGCTTGAGCTTAAAGTGCAGGAAAAAAATCCCTTTGCTATACTGGCTAAGCATATTGTATCCCGGCTTGATGGCTATCTTGCCGCGACCCAACTTGGCGTGACATTGTCCAGTTTAGGACTGGGATGGATTGGCGAGCCGGTAGTGTCAAAAATTATCCTTAATATTATGCATATTGCCGGTATTGTGCCGGATGCGGAGCTTGCGCATCACATTGCCTTGCCCGTTGCATTCCTTTTTATTACGATTATGCATATTGTATTCGGTGAATTAGCGCCTAAATCAATAGCAATTCAGCGTTCTGAGCAAACAACCTTATTTATTGCCTATCCTTTGCAGTTTTTTTTTATTTTATTCAGGCCGTTTATCTGGTTGCTTAATGGTATTGCTAATCTTATTCTGAAAACGATTGGTATTACTGCGGTACATGGCGCTGATGTTCACAGCAGCGAAGAACTGAAGTATCTGGTCCAGCAGGGCAGGCAGAGTGGTCGGATTGACGCTTCGGAATATAAAATTATCCGTAATGCCTTTGATTTTTCAGAGCAAACTGCCCGTCAGGTTATGGTTCCCAGGGTGAAGGTTTTTGCCATTGATCTTAATGAGTTTAATGATGAAATGATTGATCGAATCATTGAGGAAAATTTTTCCCGTGTCCCATGCTATGACGGAAACCTCGATAAAATAGTGGGGGTTGTTTATCTTAAAGATATTTTGCTTGCATTGCGAAGAGGTGAAAAACCAGAAATACGAAATATTATGCGTCCAATGCACGTGGTTCCTTATTCAAAATCAATTGGTCAGATTTTAAATGAATTTCAGGTCAGGCACCAGCAGATGGCTCTAGTGGTAAATGAATACGGAGGAACCGAGGGGATTATTACTATGGAAGATATTCTGGAAGAACTGGTTGGTGAAATACAGGATGAGTATGATAATGAAATCCCGATCGTTGAGAAAGTGGGTGAAAAAGCGTATAGGGTTTGGGCAACTGCAACCATTGATGATATTAATGACCAGTTACCCTTTCCATTGCCGAAAGATGAGCAGTATCAAACACTCGCAGGATACTTGATCTATAAATTGGGCTGTGTCCCGGTTGCAAAAGAAAAAATAATCCTCGATAACTACGAATATTATATTCTGAAGAGAAATTCCAGCACGGTTTTGTTGGTTTTATTAACCGTATTATCGGATTAATAATTCAGGTAATCTTTGTGGATTTCTGATTTAATTAGCATATTTTTGGCACATATAAATTAATTTTTAGAGCAATGGATATTAAACAATTAAAAGATCAGTTTAGCAGTCATTATGGTTCAGCCAATGATTTAAAAGTTTTTTTCAGTCCCGGTAGGGTTAACCTTATCGGTGAGCATACGGATTATAATGGCGGCTATGTTTTCCCCTGTGCATTGAGTTATGGCACTTATTTATGTGTGCAGAAAAATACGCTGGGTGTTTTACGGTTTGCAACAACCAATTTTAAGTATACCGCAGAAGTTAAATTGACTGATATTAATAAAAAGCATGGTGGCGAATGGGTGAATTATCCCTTGGGCGTACTGGTGCAGATCAAAGAGAGAGGTATTCAGTTATCAGGTATGGATATGCTCTATTCCGGCGATGTGCCTAATGGTGCCGGTCTTTCATCTTCAGCTTCTATTGAAATGGTTACGGCTTTTGCTGTAAATAGTTTGTTTAACGGCAATCTGAGCCGTTGGGATCTTGTTAAACTGTCACAGCAGGCCGAAAATAAATTTGTCGGCGTTAATTGCGGCATCATGGATCAGTTTGCTTCGGGTATGGGTGAAAAGAATCATGCTCTGATGCTCAACTGCGATACTCTTGATTATGAAAAGATTCCTCTGCAGATGAATGGCTATCTGATCGTAATCGCAAACACGAATAAGCGTCGCGGTTTGGCCGATTCAAAATTTAATGAGCGCCAGTCCGAATGTATGAAAGCTGTTGATTATCTGAAAACCCGTAAACCGCTGAAAAAGCTTGGCGAACTTGATTTAGCCGGTTTTAATGAAATAAAAGATGCCATACCCGACGAAGTTATCAAACGCCGTGCGCGTCATGTTGTCTCGGAAGATCAGCGGGTACTGGATGCTGTAACTGCTCTTAAAAAAAATGATCTGGTAACTTTCGGGCAATTAATGAACCAGTCACATGATTCTCTCCGCGACGATTATGAGGTAACCGGTATTGAGCTCGATACCATGGTTGACGAAGCGCGAAAAATAAAAGGAGTTATTGGTTCACGTATGACCGGAGCCGGGTTCGGTGGTTGCACCGTCAGTATTGTTGAAGAGAAACAAGTGCAGTATTTTATCGCCGAAGTGGGGAAAAATTATACGGCTAAAACAGGGCTTCACCCCGATTTCTATATTGCCCAGATTGGCGATGGTTCAAAAGAACTGTAAAACAGCGTATGGCGCTGTTGTCGTTCTTAATAAATGAATCATTTTATCCGTTTGTGCTTTTTAATTAAAAATGATTGTTTATCCGTACCCGGTAATCTGGGTTTATTATTTTGTTGATAATGAAATATGTAAGTGATTCTTTTATGTTTTTTTTAAATCCAGAACCCAGTTTTGCTTTTTATCTCAATGTTATATTAAAAAATTGCAGTATATTTATCAGTTTCATTATTT
>CAZRNJ010000178.1:0-5510 GCA_964601385.1 uncultured Bacteroidales bacterium
ACATTAAGAATTTCGGACCCGTGGTATCACCTGCATTTGTTCCTGTAATGATGAAGATTACCGATGATTCTGGCACCGTGATTATTAACGATACCCTCACCCAATCAATCAATCCGGGTGACAGTGCTCTGTTTGTTTTTACTCCAACGCTGGACCTGACCCGGTCTACCATCTATTATAATGCTTTTGCAGCTACCCAACTAACGAATGATGAATACCCACGCAATGATACCATGAAGATGAATTTGTTTGTACTGCCGGTTCTTGACCTGCCGTATTCGCAGAATTTTTCCGGCACACGTACATTCTGGTTAGTAGATGGAGCAGGGGAGACTCAGTCAGCCAATTCATCCTGGCAGTTAGGTCTCCCTAATAAAGTAATTATTAAGCCATTGTCTCCTGGAAATAAATCATGGGTAACCAAGGTCTCGGGCGCTTATAATGATAATGATGATTCGTATCTCATGAGCCCGTATTTTAATTTTAATGGTATCGAAAAGCCCTATTTTGAATGTAAGATGTGGTACAGTACTCAGGATACAACCGATGGTGCTGCTCTTGAATATACCATTGATACCGGACGTACATGGCACCTGGTTGATCATCACACGTATCCCTGGCCATGGAACTGGTATCCGGGAATAACAGTCACTATGCTGGGATCTGAAGGATGGAACGGTAACTCAAGCCAATGGATCACTGTACGGCAGGTGTTGCCGGATATCATCAGGAATAAAACCGTTTGCTTCCGCATGCGGTTTGCAAGCGACAGTATTAATACCGGCAGCGATGGCATTGCTTTCGATGAGGTAGTAGTCAGTGATGCTCCGGCCGATATCGGTGTTTACAGCATTGATGCACCGGTTAGCTCCTGCGAATTGAGCAAAGCCGAGGATATTGTTGTTACTATTCGTAATTATGGTATACGCAATCTTAAAACCGGGGAGAAAATTATTGTTGCTGTTAAACTCGATCAGCTTCCACCGGTTATTGATACAGTTATTTTAAACGCACCGGTTATGCCGGGATCATCGTTCAGTCATACTTTTTCGCGGAAATTTGATTTCTATCTTACCGGAAACCATTCTGTCGTTGCATATACAATGCAACCGGATGATAAAAATATTTATGATGTGGTTCCTTATAATAATGATACGGCAAAAGTAATTGTTGAAGTTCGTAAACCATATGTTGAGTTAGGAAATGATATATATTCTGTTCGGCCGGATACCGTAGTGCTGAATGCATATTTTCAGCCGGGTAATTCTTATTTGTGGCAGGATGGCAGTACAGGTCAGACCTTTGACGTAAAGGGCCCGGGTGTTTACCATGTTTCGGTTACAAATGCTTTTTGTACTGCCCGCGATACCGTTACGATTATTAAACTGATTGCCGACCTTACTCTTGCCCAGTTGTTACAGCCCGTTTCATCGTGTGACACATTAAATAATGCATTAGTTAAGGTTGTAGTTAAAAATAATGGGACAGATACGTTTACAACCAAGCATTTTATTGTTATTGGTTATATATTGAATTCTGATGCTGCAATTCAGCAGACGTTGACCCTTACCGGAAACTTCTATCCCGGGCAAACCATGCAGTTTACTTATGCAATGCCCGTAACACTAAATAGTTTTAAAACTGCAAACTCACTTAAATGTTTTATCCGGTATAATTATGACAGTATTACGCTGAATGATACCCTTCGCAGCACAATCTATATTTGGGGAAAACCTGATTTCGACCTGACACCTGACGATACTACTTTATATGCCACCAAATATCTGCTGAATGCCCGGAAAGGCAATACAAAATTAGTGAGTTATCTGTGGAATAACGGCTCTGCTGATTCATTACTTATGGTCTACTATCCGGGTGGATATTATCAGGTAACGGTAACAGATATTTATGGCTGCAGGAATACCGATGTGACGCATATTGCTTTACAGATTATGGATCTTTCGATGGCGGCCATTCTTCAACCATCCAATTCGTGCGGGCCGCTGCTCAATGGTAATGTGCTGGTTAATATCATAAACACGGGTACTGATGTCCTTCCGGTTGCTACCGTGATTGATGTTGGTTATCAGGTCTCCGGTTTTCCGGCTGTAGCCGAACCTCTTATCCTTTCCAATAATCTTAATGCCGGTGATTCGATTAAACTCTATTTTGCAAATCCGGTTACTGCATCAGCAACAGGCAGTTATTCTATTAATGCCTATCTGCATATTGATGGTGATTCTATTCCCGCTAATGACACAATACAGAAAGTGTTTAGTGTATTTAATAAACCGGCAGTGTGGTTGGGTAAAGATACCGTGCTGGTTAATCAGTCATACTTTACGCTGGATGCCGGCCCTTCATTTGTGTCTTATTTATGGCAGGATATGTCTACCACCCGCCAGTATGTTGTAAATGGATCAAACAATACCCAGAGCAAGTTTTATATTGTTCGAGGTACCGATGCAAATAATTGTACTGTTGCCGATACCATTATGGTTGATCTACGGTTTAAGGATATCGGTATGAAGAGCGTCTCATGGCCAGATACATTATGTTATGTCAAAGATAAACTACGCGTAACTATTGCCAATAAGGGTACTCAGGTGCTTACTTCGCAACAGATCCATCTGACGTATTCTATGAACAGTAGCGTGGTACGCGATACAGTAGCCCTTTCAAAGAATATGTATCCGAATGATTCGGCTTCATTTACCTTTGATAAAGTGAATAAAATAAGTGCTGAAGGCAATTATTCATTCAAGGCATTTGCTGAAATGTCTGAAGATATTGTGAAATCAAATGATACACTGAAAAAGACAATTCTGATTAAAGGTGCGCCGGAAGTATTGGGCTATAGTGATACGATCCGGACAGTATTTCCATATAATATTATCCTTAGTGGCTCAACTTATGTTAATTACCTGTGGCATAATGGTTCAACACTTCATTATTTTATTATTAATTCGCCCCGGTGGGTAGCAGTTACAATTACGCTTACTAATGGTTGTCTGACTAGCGATTCACTCTATATCGGTACCGGTATTGCTGAAGTTGCCGGGTCGCCAGTACGGATGTCTGTTTACCCGAATCCTGTTTCAGGTATTTTAAATATTGCTATTTTATTTAATGGATATGAAGAGTTTTTTATCGAACTGTCAGATGCTTCAGGAAGAATACTTGAACAGAAAATTTATAGCGGTACCGGCGTAATAAACAAACAAATGGATTTAAATGCTATAATGCCCGGTGTATATTATTTGTCGGTTACAAACAGGAATGGACAACGAAGAACAACTGTAATAAACAAACAGTAGCTTTACAATTCATCAGTTGATCTGTTGTTGCTTAATTGAATACGCCGTTTCATATTCTCCCATATACGGGTGATCAGGAAACTCTCGGTCATATTGTTTACCATGGTTGTGAATTTTTTCATTGGTACGGCAAAGGTGATGGTGTTTAAATCTACACAATGTCTGGCCGACGGATCGAACATTCCGGTCACTGCCCTGGGTGTTTCGGATTGTTGCTCGATCAGCGGAAAATGAATGATTGAAGCGCAACCGGATGCAAAGGGAGAGATAACTGCGTTTGCCGGGCCCGGATGGTCGTAACAGGCCAGTGTGAATAATCCCGATAACACTTCAGGATTGGCAAAAAAAATCACAACCTCCGGATTATCCTTTTCTGTGAGATTATCCCATCGTTTAAACACATAATATAAACCCGTTGAATTTATCTGGTCCATCCCGGCAACCAATTGATCAACCATTTCAGGCGTTTTAATGTACCGTTCACCCTCCATTGATCCGGCTATGCCATGTGAAAGAAAATAAGAGAAGTTTTCTTTCATTTGTGTGGTATAGCCGGTATATCGCCGGGAACCGCTACAGCGTAAGTCGTCTTTCCCGAACAAAATGGATTTTCCTTTGCGTACTCCCGCTAATTCGCATATTAAACAATGATGATTTCCGCCTTCTTTTATCCTTTCTGCTGCATGGATGTCTGGTGTGCGATAAAAGGTTACTGGCGGCTCCGACAAGCCGAAAAAGCGTTCCCAGTGATTCATAAATGCATGTTTAAAAGCCAGATCCATGATTCCTGATTTATAGCGTAAAGATAAAAAGAAAGAAATTGCATATTAAAAAACTGTTTTTCAGCAGTTTTTCTGTTTATTTTAAATTAAGCATTAGAAAGATTGAGAGGCCTTTTTTTCGTTTAATTTGGAATTGTGTTAATGCAATTTTTGTTTTAGTGCCGGAATTTCTTATTTTTATATCGTGATGAACAGATACGATTTGAACAATAATCAAGCCATTGACTGGTTGTATTCTCTTTCTTTTGCCAGTTTGATTACTTTCGGATTACTTTTGTTTTCGATTGGATTGCAGTATTTTATAAATATAAGCGTGATAGTTCCTTCCTGGCCATTGAATGGTTTGGTAATTGTTTTGATAACTGGTGTGGCTGCAGCTTTGGCTTTTTATCGGCAGCGGTTTTCATTTATTGCCTGGCTTTGTAATGGAACAACATTGCTTCCGGCAATTGTTCTTTTTATCGCTATACTTATAATAACTGTTTTTTTTTCAGGCCATGATGTTTCCGGGAACAATATTGTTTTTCCTGATCAATGTCAATTACCGTTTGTTGTTTCTGTTCTTTGGTTGCTCCTTGTTTTGAGCTTGTCTGTTATTCGCATGCTTTTTGAATTTAATACGAATAATATAGCCATCCTGTTTATCTTTTTTGGATTGTGGATTGTGCTTTCTGCTGCCATTCTTAACACGGGCGATTATCAGCGGCTTACTGTGAATGTGTACGAAGATGAAATGGCCGAAACAGCGATGGATAAATATAATAATGTAATTCAGGTCCCTTTCAGGATGCGGCTAAACCGTTTTTATTTATCTGAATATAATCCCGAACTGGCTATCGTGGATGAGTCGCAGGGAAAAATTTACCGGCGGGAGGACTTCCGGGCCGATAGTGGTAGCACCGGTTATATTCTTGACTGGGAAATTCAGGTGGTGCGTTATATTTCCGGCGCATGGAAACTGGGCTCAATTTTTTATCCACTGAACGAATCAGGTTCTGCGCCTGCAGCCGAACTTATTGTCCGGAATACCAGCACACAGCTTACAACCGATGGATGGGTCAGTTGTGGAAGCAATGTCCTTCCCCAATTACGAATGCAGCTTGATAATTCGCACCAGGTGGCAATGGCCGTGCCCGATCCCAGGGAGGTAAAATCATATCTCACCATTCTTGATGCTGTTAAACCGTTAAACATTATAACGTCTGTAAATAAACCGGTAGCTTTTGACGGATGGAAAATCTATCAGGTTGGCTACGATATCCGTAAGCGCCGGTGGAGCGATCTTAGTATTATCGCTCTTGTTAAAGCCCCTTGGATGCCGCTGATTTATGCTGGGCTTATATTTATTCTTGCCGGACTGCTCTTTTTTTTAGTTAACATATTTTTAGTATTCAGAAAGTATGATGTGGAG
>CAZRNJ010000179.1:0-5465 GCA_964601385.1 uncultured Bacteroidales bacterium
GATGAAGGTGACGAAAGAGTGCTCCCGCGATCCATTGCCACCAAAGCCGGCTTTATGAATGCTATGGCGCTCGATATTGCAATGGGCGGTTCAACCAACACCGTGTTGCATCTTTTAGCCATTGCTCATGAGGCAGAGGTTGATTTTACCATGAGAGACATTGATGCTTTATCGCGTAAAATTCCGGTAATCTGTAAAGTTGCGCCAAGCTCGCACTTCCATGTTGAAGATGTTAACCGTGCCGGTGGTATCATGTCTATCCTCGGCGAACTTGATAATGCCGGATTACTGGATACATCGGTGAACCGGATTGACGGAAAGCTTAAAACAATACTGAACAAATATGATATCACACGGTCAACGGCTACAAAAGAAGCGATTGAAAACAGTTATAGCGCTCCATCGGGAATCATCGGTAATATCGAAATGGGTTCGCACGATACACGACATACAGCTCTCGATACGGACAGGCAAAATGGGTGCATCCGTTCTGTGAATAACTGTTATTATCCCGATGGCGGACTTGCTGTATTATATGGTAATATTGCACAAGATGGGAGTATTGTGAAAACAGCAGGTGTTGATCCTGCTATCTATAGATTTAAGGGTACTGCCAGGGTGTTCCATTCGCAGGATGAGGCCTGCGAGGGAATCCTTGGCGGACAGGTAAATGCCGGCGATGTGGTTGTCATTGTTTATGAGGGACCCAAAGGCGGACCGGGTATGCAGGAAATGCTTTATCCTACCTCGTATATCAAATCGCGCCACCTGGGCAAAGAGTGCGCCCTGATCACTGATGGACGCTTTTCGGGCGGAACATCGGGATTATCCATCGGCCACATCTCTCCCGAAGCCGCCAGCGGCGGTAACGTGGCGTTGATCCGTACGGGTGATACGATTGAGATTAATATTCCTGAACGGAAAATAGAACTGATGGTACCGGACGAAGAACTGGAAAAGCGTCGCTACGACGAAACAGCAAAAGGCAACCGCGCATTTATGCCTAACCGTGAACGTACGGTGTCGGCAGCCCTGCGCGCCTATGCACAAATGGTTTCATCGGCAGATAAAGGCGCTGTACGAATAGCTTAATTAATACTGAAATACTTATTTGGTTATGAACAATAAAACAATAAACAGTAATTATATTACAGAGAAAAAAGACATCACAGGCGCCGAAGCGATTATGCTGTGCCTGTTGAACGAAGATGTTGAACTGATGTGGGGCTATCCCGGCGGATCAATCATGCCGGCCTACGATGCGCTGATGCTATACATGGATAAGATTAAACATATCCTGACACGGCATGAGCAGGGAGCTATTCATGCTGCACAGGGATATACGCGGGTATCGGGCAAAGTGGGTGTAGCTATGGTGACATCGGGTCCCGGCGCTACCAACGTGATTACGGGTGTTGCCGATGCTATGATTGACAGCACTCCACTTGTTGTAATTACAGGACAGGTGGGAGCTGCTTTGCTGGGCACCGATGCCTTCCAGGAAACGGATGTGATCGGTATTTCAATGCCTGTCACCAAGTGGAATATTCAGATTACCGAGCCATCGGAGATTCCTGAGACCTTTGCTAAGGCATTTTTTATTGCACGCACCGGACGTCCGGGACCTGTATTGATTGATATTACAAAAAATGCCCAGTTTGGTAAATTGGATTTTAAGTATGAAAAATGCACTGATATCCGTTCGTATCTGCCTAAACCGCCGTATGATCTTAAACGGATTGATGAGGCAGCGGCTCTGATAAATGCTGCCCGCAAGCCATTCGCACTGGTGGGTCAGGGTGTTATTCTCGGCAGTGCTGAAACCGAATTGAAAGAGTTTCTTGAAAAAGGAAATATCCCTTCGGCATGGACACTGTTGGGGCTCTCGGCATTGCCAACCAGTCACGAACTGAATATGGGAATGCTGGGGATGCATGGAAATTATGCGCCCAATATTAAAACTAATGAGTGTGATGTGCTCATCGCTATCGGTATGCGCTTTGATGATCGTGTGACCGGTGATTTAAAACGATATGCCAAACAGGCCAAAGTAATCCATCTGGAACTGGATCCTGCTGAAATCAATAAAAATGTTAAAGCCGATGTGCCGGTTCTGGGAGACGTAAAGGAAACATTACCGCTGCTTACCGAACGTATCAATAAAAATGATCATCAGGCGTGGATTAAGGAATTCAAAGATGCTTTTAAAACGGAATACGAACAAGTGATTAAAAACGACCTGCATCCCGAAAAGCCCGGCATCACAATGGGAGAAGTGGTTCGACGTATCACTGAGTGCACAAAAGGAGAAGCAATATTAGTAACGGATGTAGGCCAGCAACAGATGATCGCCTCGCGCTATTTCAAGTTCCGTCATTCGCGCAGTTCGGTGACTTCGGGCGGATTAGGCACCATGGGGTTTGGATTACCGGCTTCGATGGGCGCTAAAATGGGGGCGCCCGGACGTACCGTGGTGGCAGTAATTGGCGATGGCGGATTTCAGATGACAATACAGGAACTGGGAACGATTATGCAAAGCAACATCGGTGTGAAAATTGTGCTGCTTAACAACAGTTTCCTTGGTATGGTGAGACAGTGGCAGGAACTGTTTTTCGATCGCCGCTACTCCATGACTAAGATGGATAACCCCGATTTTACACGCATTGCCGAGGCCTACCGTATACCCGCCTGTAAGGTTACAAAGCGTGAACAACTCGACGAGGCCATTCACACGATGCTCAATTCCGATGGCGCCTATCTGATGGAGGTGATTGTTGAAAAAGAAGATAACGTGTTTCCGATGGTGCCGGCAGGAGCATCGGTGTCCGAAGTAAGGTTTAAATAAAGAATAGGAGAAATAGATATGGAAAAGACAAATGAATATACGATTTTCGTTTTTACCGAGAATCATATCGGTTTACTCAACCGGATAACTATTATTTTTACACGGCGCCATATTAACATTGAAAGTTTAACTGTTTCGGCCTCCGAAATACCGGGTATTCATCGTTTTACAATTGTGGTGAATGTTACTGAAGACATGGCCAAAAAAGTTGTCAAACAGATCGAAAAACTGGTTGATGTACTCAGGGCGCGGTTCTATCAGTCGATGGAATTGATTCACGGCGAAATTGCCATGTTTAAGATGAATGTGGCTAATTTTTCCGGCGGGCATGTCGAAAAAATTGTCCGGAAATATAATGCCCGCATACTCACTATTGAAGATGACTACGTGGTAATTGAAAAAACCGGCCCGCTCGAAGAAACACATGAATTGTTTGTTGAACTGCAGCCCTTTGGTATTCTCCAATTCTGCCGGTCGGGGCGGATAGCCATCACACGCTCACAGAAAGAATTGAGCGTTCTGATTGAGGAACTGGAGCAGGCCAAAAAATTTTCCGAATTACAGATGTCGTGAATATCTTTGCCTGTGTGCCTCAGAGCGGATTTCAACAAAAGTGGCAGTTAAATTTTTTATTTTGTAATGAAATACTTTATTTTGCACTCTGTTTTTAACGTAAATTAAATTAAATCAATATGGCAAAAATTAATTTTGGCGGTGTTGTTGAAGATGTCACAACCCGTGAAGAATTTCCGGTTTCAAAGGCCAAAGAAGTTCTGAAAAACGAAACGATAGCAATTATCGGTTATGGTGTTCAGGGTCCTGCCCAGTCACTCAATATGAGAGATAACGGTTTTAGCGTGATTATTGGCCAGGCCCCCGAGTTTAAAAAAGATTGGGATCGCGCGGTTGCTGATGGCTGGGTTCCGGGAAAAACCTTATTTCCGGTTGAAGAGGCCGCTGAAAAGGGTACAATCATTCAATATCTGGTATCGGATGCTGCTCAACGTGCCTTGTGGCCTTCCATTAAACCGCATCTGAAAGAAGGTAATGCATTGTATTTTTCTCACGGTTTTTCAATAACCTATAAAGAACATACCGGTGTTATTCCTCCGGCAAATATTGATGTGATTCTTTGCGCTCCTAAGGGTTCGGGCACCAGTGTGCGCCGTAATTTTCTTGCCGGCAGTGGAATCAATTCAAGCTATGCAATATTCCAGGATTACACCAAACTGGCAAAAGAACGCACTTTGGCGCTTGGTATTGCCATCGGTTCGGGATACCTTTTCCCCACAACCTTTGAACAGGAAGTATTTAGCGACCTGACCGGGGAACGCGGCGTACTGATGGGTGCCCTTGCCGGTATTATGGATGCTCAGTACCAGGTGCTGCGCGAAAACGGCCATAGTCCTAGCGAGGCATTTAACGAAACCGTGGAAGAGCTTACCCAAAGCTTAATCCGGCTGGTTGACGAAAATGGCATGGACTGGATGTATGCCAATTGCAGCGCTACGGCACAACGCGGTGCGCTTGACTGGAGGCCTAAATTTAAAGACGCTACTTTGCCTGTATTCAAAGAACTATACCGGCGTGTGAAAAGCGGTGAAGAATGCCAGCGCGTGCTTGATTCAACCGGAGGGCCGAATTATAAAGAACAGCTCGAAAAAGAACTTAAAGAACTCCGTGAATCGGAGATGTGGGCAGCCGGAGCTCAGGTTCGCAAGCTGAGACCTAAAGCGTAAGCGTTTACTCCTCTATTTTAATATAACCGCCACGAACCGTAAATCTGTGTTTCTGGCGGTTTATTTTTTATTTTTGAAATCCACATGATTGATTAACCCAAATTTCAAAATGTATTGAATTCGGGTTAAATATTATATGATGCAAACAATTAATCATGATACCGACCAAACAGAGATAAATATTGAAAAGCGTGTTTTAGTTGTCAGTTTGGTTATCCCTGCAATCTTCACTTTTCTGATGTGTTTTATCTGGTTTGCCGGATGGCTGCTCGACTCCGGTTTTTATACCGCCGGCATCTATCCGCGTACTCTTAAAGGATTGCCCGGCATTATCAGCGCTCCGTTTATTCATGCCGGAATAAATCATCTGGTAGATAATGCATTGACATTTTTTTTGTTGGCGATGGCACTATTCTATTTCTATCGTGGTATTGGATGGAAAGTGTTTTTAGTAATTTATTTGACTACAGGGTTGTGGATATGGGCCGGGGCTCGCAGCGCATGGCATATCGGGGCAAGTGGATTGATCTATGGACTTGGCTCGTTTCTGTTTTTCAGCGGGCTGTTCCGGGGCTATCCGCGGCTCACCGGCTTATCGCTGCTTATCGCTTTTCTCTATGGCAGTATGGTGTGGGGAATATTTCCTATTCAGCATCACATCTCATGGGAGTCGCATTTGCTGGGAGCTGCTGCTGGCTTTTTGTCTGCCGTATGGTTCAGAAATCAGGGGCCACAGCGTAAACCATTCGATTGGGAAAATGAAGAGGATGATAATGAATCAAATGAAATAACTGATAATGCAAATAGCAGTGCGGATAAACCCGGATTTTCAGTTGAAACAACCATTAAAGCGAGCTTTCACCCTATCGCATGAAAATTAC
>CAZRNJ010000180.1:0-5463 GCA_964601385.1 uncultured Bacteroidales bacterium
ATCTTATTCTTCTTGATGATGCGTTTCAACATCGCCGGGTACGTACTAATTGTTCTATTGTGCTGATTGATTATTCACGACCGTTGAGCAGTGACGCGATTCTTCCGGCCGGTATGCTTCGGGAACACCCGCGGCAATTGAAACGGGCAACAATAGTAATAATTACTAAAACACCTGCCCGATGCACTGCTGATGAAAAATTGCGAATGATAAACGATATCCAATATTATTCTTCTGCTCCGGTTTTCTTTTCATCTTTTGTCTATCATCATTCGGTTATACCCCTCTTCTCCGGCGATTCGATTCCCGTGAACCGGCTAAACGAATACTCAGTTTTGTTGTTGACCGGCATAGCGCAGCCCGCCGGCTTAATAGAGTTTTTGACAAATCAAAGCTTATCGCTATATACATTGCATTACCCCGATCATCATCATTATAAAGCGTCTGATATGGATGCAATATTGAAACGCTTTGTAAAAATGGATGCTGAAAAAAAAATAATTGTTACTACATCAAAAGATATTGCGCGGCTGAGGCATATTTCTATTCCTGATTTGTTGGCCGGCAGTATTTATTTTCTTCCGGTACGTGTTGAGATTTGTGATGGCCGGGGACAAGAACTACATCTCCAAATTCAGCAGAAAATCCGGATAGATCAATAATCAGTTTTCCGGCGATGGCAATGGAGCGGTATATTCGCTTGGTGAAACTCCATACTGTTGTTTAAAGCACTTGGTAAAATAGCTTTGTGAATTAAAGCCCACTTTATACATGATTTCATTCACGGTCAGTTTGCCTTCCAGTATCAACTCTGCCGACTTTTTTAATCGTATTGTACGGATAAATTCGCTCACGGTCTGATTGGTCAGCCCTTTTAATTTCCGGTAAAGCTGTGCGCGGCTTAGACCAAGTTGTTCGCTAAAACCCTCAACGCTGAAATTATTATCTGTCAGATGAATTTCTATCATCTCAATTGCTCGTTCAATAAATTTTTTATCTGATGAAAAGGCCGAAAAATCTGCCGGCACACTAACCAATCCTTTGCTGAAAATAGATTTGAGCGAATGCCGTGATTCGATCAGGTTTTTTATCCGTGCCAGTAAAACATTTGTGCTGAATGGCTTGGTGATATAGTCATCTGCGCCAAGTTCCAGTCCTTTGATCCGGGAGTCCTCTGTGGCTAACGCCGTGAGCAGTACGACGGGGATATGACTGGTTTTTTCATTTTTTTTCACCTTGTCGCACAGATCAAAACCATCCATGTCGGGCATCATGATATCCGATATGATCAGGTCGGGGATGATCTCCAGCGCTTTGTTATATCCTTCATTGCCGTTTGATGCTTCCTCCACGAGGTATGTCGGCGACAGGGATGTGCGGATGTATGCGCGTAAATCGCTGTTATCTTCAATGACAAGAATCAGGGGAGCATGCTCATATAGTTCAATCATCTTTTTTTCTTCTACATCTACCGGTTGAATTTCTGCAACATAGTCGGGAGTCATTTTGACCCCTGTATCCGGTTCGTCAGCAACTGAAATAATTTGATCGGGTGTGATATGCTTGTTGCCTAATGGCAGTCGTACTTTGAAAATGCTGCCCTCGTCCGGCTTGCTTTCTACCATTATCTCGCCCTTATGCAGTTCTACCAGTTCTTTGGTTAGCGATAATCCTATTCCTGTGCCTCCTTGCGGTTTTTTGGTTTCGACCTGATAAAAGCGATCAAATACTTTCTTCTGTTTATCAACTGGTATTCCGATTCCTGTATCGCGAACAATAATATCTACAAATCCTTCGGGATAACGGGTACCATATTCGGCCTGATAAGCCAGCAGATGAAAATTAATATTGCGCATCAGCTTTATCGTGATCTCACCGTTATCATGAGAAAATTTGAATGCATTACTGATGAGGTTGCTGACAATTTTTTCCATCATATCTCTGTCAAACCATACCTCAATGTTGTCAAATCCTGATTCGAGCCGGAAGTTGATTTTTCGCTGTTCGGCCAGAAAGTTAAAGGGGGCCATTACGCTCTCGATAAAACTAATCAGGTTCCGTTTGCTTACATGAATACTCATCCCGCCTGTTTCGAGTTTCCGGAAATCCATCAATTGGTTGATGAGTCGTAACAGATGCTGGGCATTTTTATGAATGATCTGTAACTGATGCTGCAATTGGGTAGGGAACGACGCATAATCCTTAATCAAATCCTCAATAGGTCCGATAATGAGTGTTAGTGGCGTGCGAAATTCATGCGAGATATTGGTAAAGAAAGAGAGTTTCTGCTGATTGATTTCTTCCGTCTTTCTGATTTCTTCCAGTTTGCGCTGTGCCTCTACCTGTGCTATTTTGAGGTTTGTGCGTATACGCTCCTGGCTGATGGTGATTGTGCGAATGAAATACAGGATGAGCAGGAAAATGATAAGGTATCCGGTAAAAGCATACCAGGTTAGCCAGATCGGCGGCTTTATGATCAGTTGCAGCGCAGCGCCCGGCTCAGCCCATACGCCGTCACTATTTGATGCTTTTACCCTGAAAGTATATTTGCCCGCAGGTAAATTGGTATAATGTGCCAAGCGCCGGCTTGCAACGGTATAGTTCCATTTTTTTTCAAACCCTTCCATGATGTAGGCGTAACGGTTCCGTTCGGGTGAAAGAAAATGCAGGGCAATAAATTCAAACGTCAAAACCTCGTCGCTGTGCCGCAGTAAAAGCATCTTTGTTTCGGTTATCGGTTTTTCAAGAATTACACGGCCCTCATGATTTTTACCCACAGGTACAGGCCGGTTGAATATTTTAAAATCGGTGATGGCTACCTTGGGAACAAAGGGATTATCTTTAATCTCTTCAGGATTAAAATGGGTGACGCCTCGTACGCCTCCAAAATAGATGGTTCCCGATTTATCTTTAAAGCAGGAACCTTTGCGGAACTGGTCCGATTGTAATCCATCCCGCTCATAATAATTCCGTATCGAATTTTCATTTGGCGAATAGCGTGAAAGACCTTTATCTGTGCTGATCCAGATATTCCCTTCATTATCTTCAACCAGTCCATATACGGTATTCCCTGCCAGGCCGTTTTTTTCTTTAAACAGAACGGATGTGTAATCTGCTTTGGCAAAATCAGTAACCGTCATTTTATTCAGTCCGCCGCCTTCAGTACCAATCCAATAAATTCCTTTGCGGTCTTCGATGATTGACCAGATTTTATTTGAACTGAGCGAATTTGGATCATCTGGTTTTTGCATATAGCGTACAAAGCGGATGGCCTGCAGATTGTTGAAATTTATGTTTGATTTGCGGATGAGGTTTAATCCGTTTTCGGTGCCCGCCCAGATATTTCCCTTTGAGTCCTCATAGAGTGTCAGTACCTTATTTGAACTGATAGTGGTTTGTATGGTAGAATCGTTTTTAAAATGCAGCAGTGTGTTTAATGATTGTACAAACACATCCAGCCCGTTTGATGTGGCTATCCAAACATTACCATCTGTATCGGCGATTACCGACCATACAGCCCACCCTGAGATGGTTGACGGATCGTTAGGGTTAGGATGAAAATATTGAAAACGGCCATTGGTCATTTTATATAATCCTACTCCCCCAATCCAGATATTCCCGAGTTTGTCAATACAAATTGAGTTGATAAAATTTCCGGAAAATGCACCGATGCTTCCCATGTATGACGGGAATTGTGGCGTTGTATTCCGTTTGCGCAGCATCTCCTGCACCGGTTGTCCGATGGCTGTTGCTGCCCCATCGCGCAGAATATATGCTTCAGCGATTTTGTCTGCAGACATTCTGGTTAATACGCCCGTTTCAGACCCCATCCATAAATCCCCTTTTTTGTCTGTCGTGATGGTATTGATAATATTGTCAATCAGTCCTTCTTCAATATCTTTAATGAAAAAAGGTTTTCGTGTGATATTTAGTTTATTCAGCCCTTTATATGTTCCGATCCAGAGCATCCCTGAACCGTCTTCATACATTGATTCAATGCTGTTATCACAAAGGGTATTGATATCTGATGGATTATGCCTGAAGGTAATAAAGCGGGGATCTTTTGTCTGAATATCGTTTAGTGGTGTAATCAATTTACTCAGCCCATTGTTTGTTCCAATCCAGATAGTGCCTGTATGGTCTGACAGCAGTGTTTCAATGCCGTTATTACATAAACTAAGGGGATCGGATGGCTTTTGAATAATCTGAATAAACTGAATTTCCTCGGCCGGAAGGCCGCGATATTTTGCCGGCAGGATGCTGATTCCGGCTTTTGTCCCAATCCAGATATTTCCTTCTGCATCCTCTGTGATTGCTGTGATGGTATTGCTGAGTAAACCATTATTATTCCCTGCTTTGCTGCGGTAATTGGTACAGGATACTTTTGTGTTAAAATTTTTTGGAGGATTAAAATGGCTGACACCATTGTAGTGTGTGCCAACCCAAAAATTGCCCGTTTTATCTTTATAGATGCATGAAATTTCATTTCCTGCAATACTGTTTTTGTTTGCCGGATCGGTAAGGATGGATGTGAAAATAAATTTACCGTTTTTGTCGCGTGAAATCCGGTTCAGGCCGTTACCGTATGTGCCGGCCCAAAGGTATCCGTAGTCATCTTCGTTTAGCGCAGTGATATTATTGCTTGCCGGATGGCTCTGTTTAATCTGTATGAAATAGGGCTTCTCCGTTAAGCCATCATCTATTTTTTCTTCAGGTAATAATTCGGAATAATAAACAATATCGCGTGAAAGGATATTTAATCCGCCGCCATTCGTTCCAATCCATAGTTGCTTTGCTTTGTCTTCAAAAATAGCTGTGACACAGTTGTTGCTTAAGCTGTTGGGATTATCGGGATCGGGTTTAAAAATCTTAAACTCAAATCCGTCAAAACGGTTGAGTCCATCCCATGTGCCAAACCACAGGAATCCTTTACTGTCCTGAAAAATCGAAAAAACGTAACTTTGTGATAAACCCTGGCTGGTGGTAAATCTTTCAAAATGGGTATACCGGTCCTGTGAATAAGATAAGAGCATATAGTAAAGAAACAGGCCGATGGTAAGCAAATGCTTTTTAATCCGTGAATAAGTGTTTTTAATAGGTCGGATAGCTTGCCCCGATTGCTTGGGTATATGGTTTTGATCCGGATTAATAATTGTGTTGTTATTTTGACTATGTTGAGATTGCGAACCTAGTTCATGCGTATTTGTGTATTTGCAGTTTTGAACTGCAAAATATTGGTTAAACAAATGTTTAAATGTGGGTTTCATACGAACAAATAAGTTATTCAAATGTACGAACAATTTGAATAGAGTGGTTTCTTCAGAGAGAAAAAAATGATTGATTATGCAACCAATGGTTAAATGTCAGGACAAGGCAATGCTTGCGGTTTTCGCTGCCGTTCACGTACTTTAAAATGGTAAACCAACGAGATTTCGTGTGCACCGCCTGATGAAGGGCTAAGGC
>CAZRNJ010000181.1:0-5455 GCA_964601385.1 uncultured Bacteroidales bacterium
GGTTTCCTCCGCCATCGTTCTGTGCGCCGTTAAACATAAAATGATTTCCTTTATTGGTGCGTGTGAATACATACCTGACATTTTGAGTTGTACTTTTTGCCCTGCGTGATCTCCAGGTTGTACCATTATCCGTTGAAAAGATAATCGGGTACTTGCCATTTGTAAAAAGTGTTTTGCTTCCTGTATCGTAAACAAAATCACCTAATGTGTATCTAAGATCGGTACCAACATACAAACCCTCTCTGCAGGCAGCAGGTGTTTTCCAGCATGAATCCCAGGTATTAACTAACTGGGTGTTGTACTGTGTCCAGGTAGCACCGCCATCTGTTGAGCGCTGTATTCCGCAAGGCACTCCTGTCCATCCACTTCCACAGAAAAGATACTCCGTTGCGCCATCCCGGTAGCCGTATACCTTATCCAGTACGGTAACATTTGCCAATCCGGCATTAATTTCCCAGTTTACTCCGTTCAACTTATAAAGCGAACCATTTATAACTGCAAATGTACCTGTGGGCCTGAATATTATTGTACTTACATCACAATACTCCGAGCCCTTGCCATATAAGGACCACCCGCCATTGCCTGTTGCCGATTCATAAACTCCGCTCGTAGTTGCCGCATAATATTTGCCGCCATTCTCAATTATTCGCCGGATAAGAGTGGTAGTCCTTGGCAGTCCGGTTGATTTACGTGACCAGGTTGCCATTTCAGATGAGAAAACACCTTTACTGGTTGAAACAAAAAATGAAGTGCCTAAAACACAATGTCCCCGAATACTCGTTTGCTTAAGAAGCGCCACCGACCAATTTAGCGTATCAGCAGGATTTGACTCCCATACTCCTGCATTATTTGTAGCAATGACAATTTTTCCGGAAATCGTATCAATATAATTAACCGGTTGATTACCATAATTGGGCATATTCTTTACCTGACGTGTCCATTTAAATGAGTCGCTTGTACACATAAAAACTCCGCGATTAAGACTGCCTCCATATGTTGGCGCCTTATTCACTGTACCAGCATATATCTTTGTTCCGCTAACAAATAAATAAGTAACGCCCATATTCTGTAAACCAATCGTATCAGCAGTCCAGCTATCCGTAGCATGATTAAACCGATTAAAGCCAGTTGTGTTATCCAGCCCAACGATGAGCCGTCCATGATCATTGGCAACTGCTAATACACTTGCACTACTCGGATTTGGCAATTTTATCCAGTTCGTTCCGCCTATAACCCAACTGTATACGCTGCTGCCTTTAGTACCGACATACAGGGTATCTTCTATGGCTATAACCCGGGTGTAATCCTGGTTCGTCGGAAGATTTTCGCTTGATCCCGTCAGCTTTGTCCAATTTACAACGGCAGGATCTGTAACATAAACACCATCCCTGTTCAAAGAAACATAAAGCAGCCCACCTTCCAGTAAAAAACCCTTGGCCGTCTCATTGCCGTCAATTCCCGTGTTGGCTGCTGTCCAGGTAACTCCATTATCGTCCGACATATAAATACCTAATGCATTAGCGCCGACAAACAGTCGTGTGCCTACAGCAATCATCACATTTGTGCCAAGATATGCAGTATCAACACCTGTCATATCTACAGATTCCCACTGTGAATAGCCGGTAGCTAATGATGCCAGAATTGACACCAGCAAAAAAAACTTTCTTGTAATTCTATTTTTCATAAGTTAATAATTTAATGTTATACATCTTTTAAGAACTAACAAATGTACTGACTATTCCATAAAAACCAAAATATTTTGTTCAAATTAAAATATACCAGTTTCATTTTTTTAATTAACTGCCTGAACAATTGATATTTAAATAATGATTTCTATGTAGTATCAAATAATAAATTCTCATTGTACAAAAATTTTGCAAATTAAATTCAGCAAAAATGTAATTCATTGAAAATAAACAACAATACCCAATATTTCTGGCGTAAATAATAGCTATAGGCAGATTACAGACAAACAGTTTGAAAACGTTCCTGATACCGGTAATTTAATAAAAAAAATGAATACCAAAATACATACTTTAGTGACTATTTCCTCATATAAATTCTATGTTTTTTACTATAAATATTATTTTAAAATTGTAATTAAAAACAAAATAACAGCACGAAAAAATATACCTGACTTCCAAACTTGCCAATTAAACCGGTTTTTCTAACTTTATCAAAAAATTTTTATGTACAGATCTCTTCTATTTCTTGCCATTTGCTTTTTCTTTTTAAACACCGGCGCACAGGTTTTTAACAGTGGCGCCAATATGGGCGGTAAGGCCGTGACCATTGGTCTGCAACCGGTTATGGTTGATGTTGGAAGAGCCGATGACCCCGTGCTATTCATGCATGCCGATATTACCATTGTTCCAACCATGCATATTGCGGCAAAAGCCGGACTCAGCGATGGCTCTCAATATTTTGGCGGTGCTGCAAAATGGAATCTCGCCAAGGTTATTTCTCTCAGTGCCGGAGTGCATAAATACGGCCGCTGGGGACTTGATGGTTCTTTCATCCTCTCGCTCCCCCTAAAAAATGATTCATACCTTTTTACAGGCGCCGATATGGATATGAATTTCGACCATAACGATGTACATACACCCCTGTGGATACCTGTAGGATTATCAGTGGGGGTATCCAAAGTACTGGCTGTAGCCCTCGAAACCGATTTCGCTCTGTGCTGGGGCGCTTATCATATTGTGGGTGGCGGTATCATTTTCAAATTCTAACAGTTCAGAAAACTCATACCCGGATGAAACGTAACGACTGGAAAAAACGTACCGATGTAGTATATTCAACCAACCCCGGATTCGAATATAAATATCAGAACTCACATCAGGGGAAGACACTTCCTGCCAACCAGCAGGATCTGCGCATCTGGCTGGATTCAAAAAACCGGTCGGGTAAAGTGGTGACACTGATCAAAGATTTTATCGGAACTGAAGACGATCTTGTTACTCTGGCACGAACACTGAAAACCAAATGCGGCACCGGCGGCGCTGCCAAAGACGGAGAAATCATCATCCAGGGTAACCACCGTGATAAAATACTTGCCATTCTTCTCGAAATGGGATATAAAGCAAAAAAAGCCGGCGGCTGAATGATATGAATTATCCTTACGCCATACGTGCCGAAAATCTGGTGAAGCAATTTGATAAATTCACTGCTATTGACGGTCTGTCCCTCGAAATCAGACCTTCCGAGATCTTCGGCTTTCTCGGCCCAAATGGAGCCGGAAAAACTACTTCTATACGGATGATTTGCGGACTGCTCAAGCCAACATCCGGATCAATTTCTTTTGGCACTCCCTTATCCATTGGCTTGTGTCCCCAGGAAAATATCCACTGGGACAAGCTGACTTTGCTCGAACAATTGGTGTTCATGGGTAGTATGTACGGCATGACACAAACTTTGGCCAAAAACCGCAGCATCATGCTGCTTGACAAAATGGGACTATCTGCAAAAAAAAATAAATTGGCCGAAACTCTTTCCGGCGGAATGAAACGGCGGCTCAACATTTGTCTGACGCTGGTACACGACCCTCAGATCATCGTGCTCGATGAGCCAGAAGCAGGTCTCGACCCACAAAGCCGTGTCCTTGTGCGCGACTTTATTCACGAAATAGCGCCCGGAAAAACCATTATCCTCACCACACACAATATGGACGAGGCAGAACGCCTGGCCGATCGTGTAGCCATTATTGATAAAGGCAAGCTGTTAAAACTCGATACTCCTGCCAACCTGAAAAAAACACTTGGCGATGGCGATATTCTTGAACTGTCAACTGTTCCCGACACCGATGAACGATTATCTCTGGCCGCCGCCATCCTGCAATCAATCATTCCTAATGTCAAAACAGCCCACCGGTCAATCATCGTCCGTAGCAATGATATGATAAACCTCATTCCGGCAATCACCAATGCAATGAAAAAAAGAAATATAACCATCGGCGAACTGAAAATGCGCAGCAACACATTGGAAGATGTCTTTATTCATCTGACCGGACGAATGTTGAGAGAATAGAAATAATATTGATGGCATCAGGACCAAATTATAATTCCAAATGATATAATATGAAAATCCTCAACATCATATTAAAAAGCATTAAAGAGCAATACCGCAATTTCTGGATGCTGCTGCTCACCGTGTCATGCGCGCCGCTATTCGTTGCTGTATACTACCTGATTGACCAAAGCGAACAAAAATCATACGAAATCATCCTCCTTTCTGAATCGAAAAATGAAACACCGGCATTTTTTTCCTTTGCAGAAGATTTTCTGAAATCCGATACCTCAGGACTGAAATTTACTTTATACCAGGTACACGAACGGGATGAAGCAGAAGACCGGTTAAAAAACAAAAAAGCCGATATGCTGATCATCTTCTCACCCGCTTTCGACTCAATGGCTGCTGCTCTTAAAAAAAATCCATACGGCCCAAAACCGGGAATTGAGTTTGCCGGCGACCTGTCAAGCGCCGATTATATGATTGCTGCTATATGGATGGGTGAACTGATAAAAAAATACATCTATGAACTTGCTGCTATCAGCGATCCGGTGTCGTTTAGCGAAACAGGCATTGGTATATCCGGTTCAGCATCATATTTTGAATTAGCCATACCCGGGCTCATCATCTTTGCCATCATCATGCTAATGTTCACAGCCACCATTGCTGTAGTTAGTGAGACCGAAAAAAAAACCCTCCAGCGACTTCAGCTCTCCCGTATCACTACTGCTGAACTGATTGGTGGTATCAGCTTTGTACAGGTTCTGGTGGGTATACTTGCGGCTGCATTGGCCTTACTTACAGCCATGCTTTTCGGGTTTGAAGTAAATGGCTCATTTGGGCTTTTACTGTTCATTACGGTGCTCTGCAGCATCTCTATTATCGCATTCAGCATGATCCTGGCCGGTTTTACACGTACCATTACACAGGTACTCGTGGTTGGCAACTTCCCCCTGTTCCTGTTCATGTTTTTTTCAGGCGCCATGTTCCCCATCCATACGAACCCTTGGTTTTCCATTGCCGGATACGATATTTCAGTTAATTCTCTATTGTCTCCTGTTCATGCCATCTCTGCACTGAATAAAGTCATGATTATGCAGCAGAATATCCGTTCCATCATCCCCGAAATCATTGCGATTATCACTCTTTCGGCTATCTATTTTATTACGGGCTGGTGGCTGTTCTATAACCGGCAGATGAAAAAACCATGATACATGCCTTATAAATTATTGTTAACACGAAAAGAAATACATTCTTTGCAGTACGATGCCGCTCGCTACTCCACAAGACACAGCGGGCATGTGTTAACCGAATTGATTATTCTGGTAATAACCCTTCAATAAATTGATAAAAATATTTTCTAATCCAATACCAAAAAATATTATATTTGAATACACTGTTGTCCGGTAAAAGTTTAAAAGGGATATTTTTCCTTTTTAAATATCTG
>CAZRNJ010000182.1:0-5423 GCA_964601385.1 uncultured Bacteroidales bacterium
CCCCAGAATAATCCTTTGCTGATAATAAATACCGACTGGTATAGAAAGATGTTTCTTATTCTGAAGTTTTCGGCGCCAACAGATTTCAAAACTCCGATCATATTGGTGCGTTCGAGAATCAGAATCAGCAGCCCCGAAATCATATTTACGCCTGCAACAGCCACCATAAGAATCAGAATAACCCACACGTTCATGTCCATCAATCCAAGCCAGTCAAATATTTGAGGATGCTTTTCCCGTATGCTTATAACCCTCATCCGGGTGTTGTTTTCAAAAAAATCATAATTAATAATATTGCTGATTTCCTCGTTCATCCTGTCCAGTTCATTAAACTCTTCAATTTCAACTTCAAACCCGCTGACTAAGTTTGGTGACCAGTTATTAAGTTTCTGAATATGTTTGATGTCGCAGAGGACAAATAGTTTGTCGAATTCATCAAGACTGGTATTGTAAATGCCCGAGATTGTGAATCGTTGCATTCTCGGAGGATCCTGAATAAAAAACATGGCTATATCTTGTCCTGGTTTAAGTTTTAAGAGGTTTGCCAGCGTTTGTGAAATAAGTATGTTTTTTGATTTGATCGAGTCGTCAATCTTAAAAACATCTCCTGCAATCAGATTTTTTTTAAAGAATGACCAGTCATAGTCGCTGCCGACACCCTTCAATACTACTCCCTGAATTTCATCTTTCGTTTTTATAATACCTGCCTTGGTGGCGAAAACTTGCATGTGTTTGACTCCTTTCAGCGTTTTAATGAAAGGATAGTATCCTTTATCTTTCTCAATGGGCTGGGTTTCGAATGATTTATTGGAATCGAAATTCAGTATCTGGATGTGTGAACCAAAGCCGGACACTTTGTTGCGTATTTCTTTTTTAAATCCTGTTACAATGGCTACGGATATAATCATTACAGCCAGTCCCAGCGCTATTCCTGCCGTCGCAATGGTGATGATCGGGTGGGAGAGAGATTTTTTGTTCCGTACCGAGGAGTTGATCCGGCGTGCTATATAAAGTGCAACATTCAAATTCGTTGGGTTTTGTGTTGATTTGCAACAAAAGTAATAAATTTGTGTTTTTAATAATGCAGATGGCCATTCTATTACGATTTGTCTTTTTTACCGGAAGCATAATTTTTTTTATTCTTAGCGGCTGTCAGCCCATCCATCCTGTTCATCTGCTAAACGATTCATCGTTGCTGACAGGAGCTGAATGTATGAATCAATATTTACCGCTGCTGAAAAATAAAAAAGTTGCACTGGTTGTCAACCAATCTTCACGGGTAGGTCATGTCTCTCTGGTTGATACGCTGCTGGAATCAGGCGTTGATATTATCCGGATATTCAGTCCGGAGCATGGCTATACCGGAACGCTTGATGCAGGAAAAGAATGGAGCGATTTTAACGATAATAAAACCGGATTAACCATTGTTTCACTTTATGGAAAGAACCGCAAACCATCGGCTGCCGACATGAAGGATATTGAAATAATTATTTTTGATATTCAAGATGTTGGCGTCAGGTTCTATACTTATTTGTCAACATTGCATTATGTAATGGAGGCCTGTGCCGATTACCGGGTGCCTTTGCTGGTGCTTGACCGGCCTAATCCAAACGGTTTTTATGTTGACGGACCAGTGCTTGATGAGAAGTATAAATCGTTTGTAGGAATGCATCCGGTGCCTGTTGTACACGGTATGACTTTAGGTGAGATGGCTAAAATGATTGATGGCGAGGGATGGGTTTCCGGATGTGATCTTACGGTTATTCTGTGCAGAAACTATAATCATTCGGTTCGTTATATTTTACCTGTTTATCCTTCTCCAAATCTCCGTAGTATGCGGGCAGTTTATCTTTATCCTTCTCTCGGACTTTTTGAAGGGACGAAGATCAGTGTTGGCAGGGGCACTGCATTTCCCTTTGAAGTGTATGGACATCCTGATTTGCTTAATACTTCATTTGCATTTATTCCTCAGCCCAATGAGGGATGCAGCTCTCCGATGTTTGCTCAGGTTGAATGTAAGGCCGTTGATCTGCGGCAAATAAATACGGATTCTCTGTTTGTTCAACGACGATTATGGCTTGAATATCTTATTGATGCTTATCGCAGAAGCCCGCAAAAGAAAGATTTTTTTAATCCGTTTATTGTTAAACTTTATGGTAGAGACGATCTGCCACAGATGATTGAAGCCGGTATGACTCCGGAAGAAATCAGGAAAACATGGATGGTTGACCTTGAAAAATTTAAAATAAAACGTGCCCGGTATTTATTGTATCCCGATTTTTAAATTTTTGCATAGATGTTTGAAATAAATAATACAATTGTTAGCAGAGATATTTTTACACAACTGTTTAATTGTGATCTTTCGAAGTGTCATGGCGAATGCTGTGTGCAGGGCGAATCGGGCGCGCCGCTTGAAGAAGATGAGACAAAACTGCTCGGAAAATTATTGCCATCCATTGCTCCGTTCATGCGTAAAGAAGCAGTGGATTCAGTTAAGCAGCAAGGTGTTTTTGTGATTGATACCGATGGGGAATATGTTACTCCTCTGCTGGATGGGAAAGAATGTGTTTATACCATCTTTGATAAGGGCATAGCGCGCTGTGCTATTGAGATGGCTTTTTTGAAAAAGAAAATTTCTTTTCGTAAGCCGTTATCCTGTCATCTTTATCCCATTCGTATTGGTAAACTGAAGGATATGGAGGCAGTCAATTATCACCGGTGGACAGTATGTGCTCCGGCTATTTCCAATGGCAGAGAGAAGAAAACGGTTTTGTTCGATTTTCTGAAAGAGCCGTTGATCCGTAAGTTTGGCAAGAAATGGTTTGATGATCTGACAACTGCTTTCGCTCAATATATCAGTGAGAATACCGGGAAAACAATTTAATCAGCTATGCAAGCCGCACTCTTTTTTATCCGGATCCTCCCACCACCAGCGACCCGACCGGATATCTTCTCCTGGCTTTACTGCGCGGGTGCAGGGTTGACAGCCAATACTGGCAAATCCTTTATCATGTAAAGGATTATAGGGAACATGATGCTTACGGGCGTACGTCCACACCTGCTCATCACTCCAATTATATAATGGATTTATTTTATAGAGATTGTTTTTGTTGTCCCATTCAATGGCATTGACCTCTGTGCGTGTAACCGACTGGTCTCTGCGTAATCCGCATATCCAGGCCGGATAATCCTTCAGTGCCCGTTGCAATGGCTCAGTTTTTCGTATCCGGCAACAACGTTTGCGGTTTTCTACGCTATGGTAGAACAGGTTTATTCCTTCTTCCTTTATCATTTCTTCAACATGGCAGGTGTCGGGAAAAAAAACATTAATGCGTGTACTGTAATGTTCTTCGGTAGAACAAATCAGATTGTAAGTTTCCGGAAACAACCGGCCTGTATCTAATGTAAATATTCCGATACTGCTGTTTAAGCCGTTAAGCATATCTGTGATTACCTGGTCTTCAATACCCATGCTGCTGGCAAAAATGATTTTTTTATCAAACAGATCCGTAACATATTGAATAATCTCAACTGCGTTTTTGTTTCTTACAGCGTCATTATGGGTTGCAGCTATCTGTGCAGACATAAAATTTTTCTGCAAAAATATGAAAGATACGCGGGTTGTAAATTAGTATAAAGGGGTATTATTCGTCAATATTTATACCCATCATAAAAGAGAAGTTATTGAGTGTAGTATATAAACTATTATATTGGGGAGTGGCTTCGTCAATTTCTCCGTATTTTTCGTATCTGCCTTCAAGCACAATGCGCAAATTAGAAGCAAATTTAACCATCAGTCCGGCGCCGCTAAACATACCGGTTTGGTAATGGCGCAATGGGATAAGCTCGGTGGCGACCATGTCCCGGTTTGCTTGTTTAACCGACCATTCCGTTTTATCGTTGAATACAAAATTTCCGCAAATACCAAAATCAATAAATGGTGAAATACGACGGTCGGTGAACCGGTGTACAAGACCGAATGGAATTTTTAAGGTTGAAAAATCAATATTCAAATAATTGACCGTGTATACCGGTGATTCATCTACTGTAACCGTGCTGATAGAAGTACTGGAATACATTGCGCCGGTATGCAGCATAAGTTTATGATACAGCCCGGGAATACGGATATTCGTATAGAAACCGGCAACCAGCCCGCTCTTATAATCCCACAGATCTTCGTTCATGTGTGAGAAACCGGATTCCTGCGAATTGCTTTTAAACACCGGAGCATTTATCCCTGCTACAATGCCGAGGTCAATCGTATTCCAGATAGAATTACGCAAATAAGATTTATATGGGGCGTTGATGCAAGTGTGATAATTTCTGTAGAACCGGCGTAACGTACGGTTATATAAAACCAGCGAATCAATATCTTTGTTGATTTCCTGGCAATCTTTCATGTATTCTTTCAAAAAAGTGATATAAGGTGTGCTTACACGGATGACATTGATATCCGTCTCTTTCTCAACATAATTGATCTTCCTTAATTCCATACAGGTGCCATTGTCTGCCCTGATGATATACTTTTTATTGAAAAACAGCATATCCAGATTCCCTTCATAAATTAGCTGGACGTAAACCTTGCTGTAATCCATAAAATTTGTTTTCAGGTTCATTGATTCAAAATGCCCGAGATTATAGATATAGAAACGCTTAACACTGTCAATGGAATAACTGAAATAGGTGTTAAAGTCATTGTATTTCTTTTTAAACAGGATCGTTTGCGACTGGATGTCTTTCGGATTATATTTAATATACCCCTGAAGCGAATCATTTTGTGATGTGATGATGTAACCTGGCTTGTAGTCGGGCTGTGCTTCAGCAATCATAAAGAAAAACAACAGGGGGAGCAGGAGAAGTAGTTTTTTCATATTGGTAAAAAACTGTTTATTAATTTTTGTATAAAAATAGTTATTTTTTTTCTAAATATAATCGTCTTGCTTTTTCAATATTTTCAATGCTGCCAACATCTATCCAGAAAGCATTTGTATGATCAAACCCGTTGATAATGTGGTTTTTGCATAGTTCCATATAGGTGTCAATTATTGAGAAAACGCCTTTTTTATCCGAATGTTTGAAAATATCGGGATTAATGACATGAATACCACTGAATCCCCAGGGTTTTACCTCGTCAATGGTTTTATTTTTTAAACGAATGATGTTTTTATCTAGGTTTGCCCAGCCGCAAAGAACTTTTTTATGGTCGAACAGCAATACCCGTGAAGAGTTTTTTTGGTGGATGGCGAGTGTTGCTAAAGCAGAGGTTTTCTGATGAAATTTATAGAGTGCTGTCAGATCAATCTCTGAAAGGATATCAACATTATGCACCAGAAACGGCCGGCGGTCGTTAAAAAACCATGCTGCCTTAAACAACCCGCCGCCTGTATCAAGCAATTGGCCGGTTTCGTCGGATAGGGTAAGTG
>CAZRNJ010000183.1:0-5379 GCA_964601385.1 uncultured Bacteroidales bacterium
TTCATTTGAACTTCACTCCGCAGCGAACCTTCAACCTTATACTCATCGCTGATAATCTTACGGATTTTTGTTACCTGATCATCGTTCCAGTCCTTTACCTTAATATCTTCATCAATACCTGCTTTTTTAAGGATCTCACCTGCTAAATTACGTCCGATCCCAAAGATATAGGTTAAACCAATTACACCTCGTTTGTTTTTGGGCAGGTCAACACCGACAATACGCGCCATTTGTTTTCTTTTTTAGTTAAGTTAATTATCCCTGACGTTGTTTAAACTTCGGATTCTTTTTATTAATCACATACAGTACTCCTTTCCGGCGTACTATTTTGCAGTCACTACTGCGTTTTTTAATGGATGTTCTGACTTTCATAATCTCATAAATTAAAATCTGAATACTATTCTTCCCTTTGTCAAATCGTACGGCGACATTTCCACCTTTACTTTATCACCGGGCAAAATTTTTATATAATTCATGCGCATCTTACCCGAAATATGGGCAGTGATGACATGCTTGTTCTGTAACTCAACACGAAACATGGCATTCGATAATGCTTCAATAATTGTTCCGTCTTGTTCAATTGTGGCCTGTTTTGCCATATTCTATTTATTCACAATCTTTTCAATTTCATTAAAATCCGTCAGCAAATCGGGCTTGCCATCCGTAATGGCAATCGCCAGTTCAAAATGCGCCGAAGGCATACCGTCGCGCGTTCGCATTGTCCATCCATCATTATCTTGGACAATTTCTTTAACGCCCATATTTACCATTGGCTCAATACAAATTACCAATCCTTTCCGGAGGATCATTCCGGTTCCTCGCCGGCCAAAATTCGGCACTTCTGGTTTTTCGTGCAGATGACGTCCGATACCATGACCGACCAACTCACGGACAACCGAGAACCCTGCCGATTCGACCTGTGATTGAATAGCAAAAGCAATATCTCCAATCCGCTTACCCGGCAATGCCTGGTTAATGCCCAAGAAGAGTGCTTCGCGGGTTACATTAAGCAGTTTCTTCTTCTCTTGATCAGGTTCACCTACAGTAAAGGTATACGCCGAATCGCCAAAGTAACCATGCAATAAAACACCGCAATCAACCGAGAGGATGTCGCCTTCGTTAAGCGCCTCATCCGACGGTATACCATGCACAACCTCATCATTGATTGAGGTACACAAGGTATTGGGAAATCCACGGTATCCAAGGAAACCGGGATTGCCGCCATGATCACGGATAAACATCTCGGCCTGTTTATCGAGTATGTTTGTTGTTATACCAGGCCTGATCAACGAACCAACGAATGCGAGCGTTTTGCTTACCAATTGATTACTTGCCCGCAGTAATTCTACTTCTTCATCCGTTTTATAAAAGACCATCAAAGAACGTCAAAAAAATTAATATGCCGAAACGTTGCCGGTTCTTCCTTTAATACGTCCGGTTTTCATCAATCCATCATAATGCCTCATCAACAAGTGACTTTCTATTTGCTGTAAAGTATCTAAAATAACACCCACGAGAATGAGCAAAGTTGTGCCTCCAAAAAAACCGGCGAACTGACTATCTACGCCGGCCATTGTAGCAAAGGCGGGCAGAATAGCGACAAAAGCCAGGAACAGTGAGCCGGGCAAAGTAATACGCGACATCACCGAGTCAAGAAATTCAGCGGTTTTCTTCCCGGGCTTAATTCCGGGAATGAAGCCATTGTTCTTTTTCATATCCTCGGCCATCTGTGTCGGATTCATTGTAATTGCCGTATAGAAATAAGTAAATAAAACAATCAGAATTGCAAACACCATATTATACCAAAACCCCGTAAAATTGGTAAATGCGGCAATAAATCCTGATACGCTGTCGGATGCAAAACCTGCCAGTGTCAGCGGCAAAAACATAATGGCCTGAGCAAAAATAATGGGCATAACACCGGCAGCATTTACTTTAAGAGGAATATACTGACGAACGCCGCCGTATTGTTTATTACCGACAATCCGTTTAGCATACTGAACAGGGATTTTCCGTGTTCCCTGGACTAAAAGAATAGAGGTAACAAATACAAGGAAAAGTACTACCAGTTCGGCCACAAAAGCAACCAAGCCGCCGCCTGAGGGTTCAAGACGGGAAATCAATTCCTGCATCAGCGAACGCGGCAAACGGGCAATAATCCCAATCATAATAATCAATGAAATGCCATTGCCAAGCCCGTTATCAGTGATACGCTCTCCCATCCACATCACAAACATCGTCCCTGCGGTAAGAATGATCATTGAAGAGATAACAAAGAAAGTGCCTTTAATCACAAATGCCGATTCGGGTAGCTGAGCATGAAGATTGGCAATATATCCGGGCGCCTGTAATAAAAGGATAATAACAGTAAGATAACGCGTAATCTGGTTCATCTTTCTGCGGCCACTCTCGCCTTCTTTTTGCAACCGCTGGAAATACGGAATGGCTATACCGAGCAATTGAACAACGATGGATGCCGAAATATACGGCATTATACCAAGAGCAAAAATAGAAGCATTGGAGAAAGCGCCACCTGAAAACATATCGAGTAATCCCATAATACCACCGGATGTCTGGTCTTTCAAGGTTGCCAGTTGAGCAGGGTCAATGCCCGGCAGGGGAATATAAGAGCCCAGCCGGTAAACAAGAATGATACCCAGGGTGTACAGGATACGAGCCCTAAGGTCTTCGATCCGGTATATATTCTTTATGGTTTCGATTAACGCCTTCATGTGTTCAGATAATTACTGCTGTTCCGCCATTTGATTCAATTGCTTTTTTTGCTGTAGCTGAAAAGGCATGTGCCTTAACATCTAATTTAAGTGTTAGTGTACCTTTACCCAGTATTTTCACCAAATGGTTACGCCCAATTAGTCCGGCATTGATTAGCACGCCGGGTTCAACAACGGCTAAACTTTTCTCTTCACATAGCGATTGAAGTGTGCTGATGTTTATTGGTTTATACTCTACCCGGTTCCGGTTTTTAAAACCAAATTTAGGCAGCCGGCGTTGTAATGGCATCTGACCGCCTTCAAAACCATTCAGGCGTTTAAAGCCCGAACGGGACTGCTGACCTTTATGTCCTTTTGTAGATGTACCGCCACGGCCCGAACCTTGTCCGCGTCCAATCCGTTTGCCTTTGTGTACCGAACCACCGGCAGGTTTTAATTGATCTAATTTCATATTGCTTATCGTAAATAGTTATATTATCGCGTACATTACTACACTGTTTCCACCTTAACCAAATGTTTTACTTTTTCGATCATCCCTTTCACCTGATCGGTTGCTTTCAGTTCTACTGTTTTATCAATCTTGGTAAGTCCAAGCGCAACAAGAGTTTCCTTCTGCCTTTTTGTAGACCCGATATTACTCCGTACCTGTTTAATCCGTAATGTTGACATATCCAAAAAGATTAACCATTAAACACTTTTTTCATTTCTACCCCTCTGCTCTTACTGACCATCCGTGCATCACGTAATTCGAGCAGCGCATTAAATGTTGCCTTCACTACATTGTGCGGATTACGGGAACCCCGCGCTTTAGCCAGCACATCTTTCACGCCAACACTTTCCAGAACAGCGCGCATGGCTCCGCCGGCTTTAACTCCGGTACCGCTTGATGCCGGCTTCATAAAAATAGTAGCTCCATCGTACTTTGCATATTGCTGATGCGGGATAGTCCCTTTAATAATCGGAACCTTAATAAGATTTTTCTTTGCGCTTTCAACACCCTTCGAAATGGCAGCAGTGACTTCTTTTGCCTTGCCCAGGCCATATCCAACAATCCCGTCTTCGTTACCCACCACCACAATGGCCGAAAAGCTAAATGTTCGTCCGCCTTTGGTAACTTTAGTCACCCTGTTAATGGCGACCAGGCGGTCTTTTAGTTCAAGATCTGTGGTTTTTACTTTTCTGATGCTCGTCATCGTATATTAATTTAAAATTTCAGTCCACTTTCCCTGGCGCTGTCAGCCAATGATTTTACACGACCGTGATACAAATAACCGTTACGGTCAAACACTACCTTTTCAATGCCGGCATCTTTGGCTTTTTCGGCAACCCGTTTACCAACCAATTTCGCCTGTTCAGATTTCTTAATATCTTTTTTTGCAGCAATCTCTTTTTCGCGTGATGATGCAGCAACAACTGTTTTCCCATTGAGATCATCAATAAGCTGGGCATAAATATGTTTATTGCTGCGGAACACCGACATACGCGGAGTTTCTACACTGCCTTCAATCTTTTTGCGGATACGGTGCTTGATACGCACTCTCCGGGATTGTTTCTTATTTGCCATGGTCTTACTTTTTTACTGGTTTATTTAGATGAAGCTGCCGCTGTAGCTGTTTTCCCTGCTTTCTTACGGATCACTTCTCCTACAAAGCGTACGCCTTTACCTTTATATGGTTCAGGCATACGAAACGAACGGATCTTTGCAGCAATCTGTCCGATCAACTGTTTATCATGACTCCGTAAGGTAATTACCGGATTACTTCGTTTTTCAGTCACAGCTTCTACTTTTACTTCATTGGGTAGCTGAAAATAAATATCATGCGAATAGCCCAAACTTAATTGCAGTAATTGTCCTTTTGCTTCGGCTTTGTAGCCAACGCCTACTAACTCGAGTTTCTTTTCGTAACCCGCCGACACGCCGTTTACCATATTATTCACCAGGGAACGATACAAACCATGCATGGCTTTATCTGATTTCATCTCAGATGAACGGCTAAACACAACAGTATTATCTTCAACCTTGATTGAAATTGATTTATTGACTTTCTGCTTTAATTCACCCAGAGGGCCTTTAACAGCAATCTCGTTATCTGCGTTTACAGTTGCAGTAACTCCTTTGGGTAATTTAACCGGAAGTTTACCTATACGTGACATAATTTATCCTCCATTAATAGACATAACATAAAACTTCACCGCCAACTTTTTTCGATCGTGCCTCTTTATCAGTCATTACTCCGATAGAAGTAGAAAGAATAGCAACGCCAAGTCCATTAAGAATCCGGGGCGTATCTTTATGTCCTGCATAGTGACGTAATCCTGGTCGGCTCACCCGGCGCAATTCTTTAATTGCAGGCGCTTTAGTTTCCGGATCGTACTTCAATGCAATCTTTATGGTTCCCTGTTTTCCTTCTTCAACAAATTTATAGCTTAAGATATATCCTTGTTCATGAAGAATCTTAACGATATTCTGCTTAAGTTTTGACGACGGCACTTCAACCAGTTTATGTCTAGCTTTAATTGCATTGCGTACTCTTGTCAGCAGATCTCCTATTGTATCCATAGTATAATAAATAATTAAATTACCAACTTGCCTTTTTAACTCCGGGGATAAGACCCAATGAAGCCATCTCGCGGAAGGTTATCCGGC
>CAZRNJ010000184.1:0-5347 GCA_964601385.1 uncultured Bacteroidales bacterium
ATACTGCTCAGGCGCCCATGCGTACTATCACAATTACTAATCTGGTTACTAATGGCGAAGATATCTATGCTGCATCACAAACCGATGGAATCTACAGAATGGCTACCTATGCTGATTTCTCATCAACATATACAACTGCAATAAAGGAAATGGATTCGGTTTCTTTCACTGATTTATCAACCAACAACCCAATTAAATGGAAATGGACCATCACTCCCGGAACAGCAGGATTAGATTTTGTTTATCGGATGGGAACAACCGACAGCACACAAAATCCGGTTATCCGTTTTGATTCGTCCGGTACTTACACGGTTCAGCTTGTGGCAACCGGACTAGGTGGAAAAACTGTTGTTAAAACAGATTATATTACTGTAACTACCAACCTGATACCCACGCTTAATGCTATTGCAAATGCTAATATTTGCCAGGGAGCAGTACGTCAAACTTCAAACTTGTCGGGCATCACAGCGGGGGGAAGTGAAGTACAGACACTGGTTATAACAGCCACATCCGACAATATATTGCTGATACCAAATGATAGTATATTCATTACTTTTAGTAGTCCTGCAACAACAGGAACAATTTCGTACCGTCCGGTAGGTACTCAGGTGGGTGATGCCAATATCACCGTTACAGTAACCGATGATGGCTCTCCGGTGAAATTCTTTAGCCGTATATTTAAAGTAACCGTTGCAAATGTACAACCGACACTGGGGAATATAGTATCGCCGGATCCGTTTATCATGTCAGGCAGTAATCAGTCCGGATCAGTGAAACTAACAGGCATCATGGCCGGTTTAGGTGAAACACAGACACTGACTGTCACTGCCTCATCTAACAATACGTTTCTTGTTCCGGATGCAAGTTTAGTGGTTACTTATACCAGTCCTCATGATACCGGTTCGGTAGCATTTACAGCCCAGGCCAATCAAAATGGTACAGCCGTTATAACTGTACGTGTTACAGATGACGGCAACCCAAATCTCTTTGTTGAAAAGACCTTCAGCGTAGTAGTTAAGGCCTATTATACGCTTACAACACAAAAAACAGGTAATGGCACAGTAACAACCGGAGGCACCTTTATCTCGGATACAGTAATCAGCATTACAGCAACACCTGATGCCAGCAACCGGTTCGACCACTGGAATATTACAGGAATTGGAAATGTGTCATCTGCCACAACCGTTGTTACCATGACAGGAAATATTACTGCCACGGCCTACTTTATTAAAACCGGAGCTCTGGTAACAAACAGAATTGTTACTGCCGGAGGAGGATCTGGCGGTGCAATCACACCTGCTTCGGGTAGCTATATATATGACAGCGCAATTGTGATTACACTTATTGCTGCTCCTGCTGCCACTTACAGATTTGATCGTTGGAATATCACCGGCACAGGCGATGTATTTAACGATACAGCATCAGTAACAATTAATATCCGTGATACGGCAACGGCTTATTATGTCCGGATGGATACTTTATTCACATCAACTGCTGATACTAATGGTATAATCACTCCGGATACGGGAATCTATGATGTTGGAACTATTGTTGCACTTACCGCCACTCCGGATGCGGGCTATGGCGTAGTTGCCTGGAATGTTAACGGAGTAAATAATACCGACACATTAAAAACACGAAACTATACTATGCAGTGGGGAACTAACCGTGTAATTGTTGATTTCGACCTGCTGATTGGTGTTGCCAGCATAGCAGCCGTTGAAGGAATGATAAGCGTGTATCCGGTTCCGGCTAAGCAAACGATTACCGTAAGAGCTTCGGATGCTGTTAGTAGTATAGAGATACTGAATATTCTTGGCGCACCGGTAAAAATGATCAAACCGGAAACAAGTAATGTAATTAATATTAACGACCTTACAAAAGGTGTTTACCTGATCCGGATCACAACTGTTTCAGGACAAGTATCCATCATACGTATTACAAAAGAATAAAATAAACTTGTTAAGGTTAAAAGGGCTGCCAGCGGGTAGCCCTTTTTTTATACTTTTGATTTTGGCTACTGTAATTGGCCTAAATATTTGATGCATCAACTACTCTTTCGTTATCATATCCTTACTTCTCCGATGCGACTACGCGAAGACAAGTTAGCGAGCCAGGCATCGCTTTTGCAATTACATAACTTGTGCCTCCGCTATCCGCATATCGCCGTAACTTTAGCGGAGGAACAAGCTTCAGCAATATGCGAGCAACGAGCAAAGCATTACATGGAAGACATCAGGACTAAATTATAATTCCAAATAGTATAATTTATTGTCCAACAGATAATATAGAATAATAAGTTTTTCGGTCAGAAACAACCTGTAATGCCTTCTGATACTGCATATCTTTAGGGAGCGCCACAAATATTGTACCTGCATGGAAAAAATAGCGGCCGGCAATCTCTTCAACAATAACCTGCATAATCTCGGGTTTGAAGTTTTCAATATCCTTATTTTTATCATGACCAATATTTTTTTTCAATTCATTTAAAAGAGGTTCGTTTTTTTCATAATATTTTTCATTTTTTGTCCTTTTAATTAATTCATCCAATTGTTCTTCGCTTTGAGTAATATAATCATATTCTTTATCCTTTATGAAATCGAGGAAAAGATTGAAATCACTATCTGTAAATTTTATGTCGGATGGTTTCAAGGGAGACGGATTAAGGGCTGTATACCAAGTTGCAAAATTGAAAATATGGTTTTTAACATACAATGTATAACAAATCCTACTCATTTCATCGGCATTTATTTCAACATCCGGGATTATACCTGTACTTTCTTTTACAATTCGTCCGTTGCGTGTTTTAAATATATGACGCGCAGTATCATCAGCAGCAATAATAACCCCTTTGCCTCGTTTAGAATAATCAACAATTTGAATGCAGCGGCCGCTGGGTGTATAATATTTGGCTATGGTTACTTTTATTTGTGCATCATAAACCAGATTGCGGGTTGACTGCACCAGTCCTTTGCCGAATGTCCGCTCTCCGATTACCACACCCCTATCAAGATCTTGCACTGCTCCGGCAATTACTTCCGATGCCGAAGCCGACCCATTATTTACAAGTATAGCTAATGGAATAAGTGTATCTATCGGGTCTTTTTCGGTGAAATATTTAGTGTTAAGTGTTTCAGTTTTACCCTTTGTGCTTACAATAAGTTGATTTTTACGAATAAAGATATTGCAAATCTCTACCGCTTCGTTCAACAAACCACCGGGATTTCCGCGTAAATCGAGAATAACGGATGTAATACCCTGCTGTTTAAGCATAATAAGTGCCTCTTTCACTTCGAGGTACGCATCCTGGGTAAAATTGTCAAGTCGAATATAACCGGTATTGTTTTCATGTTTTCCGTAATAAGAAACACTTTTAATGCTTATTTTTTCCCTCCTCAAAACAAGTGAAAAAATGGTATCGGGAAAAGGCCGGTGAATCGTAATGGAAATGTCAGTTCCCGGAGGGCCTTTGAGCGTTTCACTTATCTCTTTTAAGTTGGTAAGCACAACCGGATTATTATTGATGCTTATGATAGAATCACCAACACGCAGGCCTGCTTTATGCGCCGGATATCCCTGATATATATCTGTAATCAACGGATATTTTCCTGAAGTGCGGATGAGTGAGCCAATGCCTCCATATTCACCGGTTGTCATGAAACGATAATTCTTTTTTTCCTCGGCAGGAATATAACTGGTATAGGGATCAAGTTGACTGAGCATGCCGTTAATGGCCGCTTCGATTAATTGTTCAGGATCAAGATCATCAACATATAACAAATTCAGCTCTTTAAAAAAAGCAAAGAAAATATCCAAACTCTTCATCAGTTTGAAATCATTTCCCGCCTTAAATGCTACAAATATTGCCGATGAAATAACAAGCACTATTGTGATAATAATGGTGGTAATCCTGCGTTTTTTCATGTTAAACCGTTATCTTGCAAAAATACTTATTCTAACAGAGAATACAATAAAGCAAAAATTGAAATATATAAAACTATATCTATTAAATTATATTTTCTTATAACCGCATTATACTGCCATATCATAGTTAAATTATTATTCCTTCAGACAATCCTTTCCGGTCTATGAGATTATTTTGTTTCAGCAACTGTGTTTATCCGGGATTTTGCAGTTAAAAAACCGCAAACAGTTCAAACGGTTTTCAGTTTAGTTGGCTCAACTGAAAAATATGACCTTATAAACTTCATTGAATTTAAAACCATTAATTTGGGGGGCTAATTAAAAAAAATCATAAAAAAAACCGACTGTTAAGTCGGTTTTTTTAAAGCAAGAATTATATCTGAAGCTGAAATATTTTTAGGATCAATGACCGCGCATTGTAAATTCTCTAGTTTTCTTTTTATAGGTCATCGTTGCTTTTGAATCGCATGAACCATCGCCATAATCAATAACCACATCTGGATTATCATCTACTTTAATTGTTAATTCGCCTTTTTGTATATAGCGGCAACCAACCTGGATTTGTAATGCTTTTGTAATTGTAACAGTATAACTCTGACCTTCACGTCCGGTGCCCGATGCTGTACCTGTAATTTCATATACATCATCAAAAATATTTCTCCAGCCCAGAGTATTTTCACCCTGTACCCATGTTCTGGTACGGTCCGATGACCATGTAATGGTTTTACCCTCAGGTGTTGTAATTTTACCGTTTTCGACCTTAATGGTAAAATAACTTTGACCACTGCCATTAACACCCATATTAGTAACTGTCTTTGTTCCTTCAATCTGATATCCATTCACTTTATATCCTGAGAAAGTAATTGTCCTTTTTGCACCTACTGTTCTATAATAACCAGTTACCTCTAAGATAATTTTACCCTGCCGTACAACATTATTGCGGTCGGTACAGCCGGTACCAAAATCTATTTCAATACGTTTTGGAAAACTGGCCGAATCAGTTAAGTGATAAACGTTGATAACCGAACATGAAAGGGTATCAACTTCAAATGCAGATTTGGTTCCGGAAAGCTTTGCAGAGAAAGCATCCTCGGCCTGATCAAAAGCATCATCAAAAAGATTTGATGCCAATGATTCATCCGATGCACTTTCTTCGGCTGAATCGGATATTTTTTCTCTTTTACAGGAAGAAAAAACAAATACAATTGCAAAAAGTACAATTGCAAAAATTTTAAATAATACATTTAGTGTTTTCATAATTTTTTTTTTTGTTTTACAGACATAATACACCTTTATTAACCGAAACCCTTACTAGTCTTTATTAATTTAAAAATAATAATTTGACATATAGCGAGTTATGCTATTTAACCTGATTTTTCTTCCGAAAATTTCTTCTCCGACAAGCAATACAAATCCATACGAT
>CAZRNJ010000185.1:0-5343 GCA_964601385.1 uncultured Bacteroidales bacterium
TTTCTTGTCAATGTATGTGTTAGCAAGTTTTATGGCTTCTTCGGTTAGTTCAACTCTTTGGAATTTGTCTGCTGAATACTTTAGTAAATGTTCTCTAACTTGTTGTGGTGCATTTATTAACTCCAGGTCAAGTAAGTCAGAAACTACAAAAATTACTTCGTTGTTGTCGAATCGCTCAAATAGCTTCATTGTGACCTCTTTGAACTCTTCGTCAAAATATCCGCCAACAATTGAAGTGTCAATGTAAATTCTCTGTTTCATTTATTTTTATGTCTATACAAAGATAGTCAAAAGTTGTCGGTTAAAATTTTTATACGGTCTGTTATGCTGTCTTTCGGCATTACTGATAACTGTAATATAATCAGATCACTTAGGGATTCTGCTTTCTATTCGTCTAAATCCTGGCTTTAATTTTTTTTGTCTCTTCTTCAAACCCCGGTTTCTCAAGCAGAGCGAACATATTCTTTTTATACGATTCAACGCCCGGCTGGTCGAAAGGATTGACTGCTAACAGGTAGCCACTGATACCACAGCCCTTTTCAAAGAAATAGATGAGTTGACCAATATAATACTCATTCAGTTTGGGAATGATGATCCGGATATTCGGTACGCCGCCATCACTATGCGCAATAATGGTGCCCAATTCGGCCATCTTATTAACATGGTCAATCCGTTTACCTGCTAAAAAATTCAATTTATCCAGGTCGGTCGGTTCATCAGGAACAGTAACCGTATGATTGACCTCCTCAACCGATAATACGGTTTCGAACAGGGTGCGTTCTCCCTCCTGAATGTACTGTCCCATTGAATGCAGATCGGATGAGAAATCAACGCTTGACGGATATATACCTTTTCCTTCTTTCCCCTCACTCTCGCCATAAAGCTGCTTCCACCATTCGGCAAAAAAGTGCAGCTTGGGATTATAATTCACCATCAGCTCAATTTTTTTACCTGAGCGATACAGGGCATTCCGGATCACTGCATATTGAGCAGCAATATTTTTTTCAAATGGAACAGATGGCGCTGTATCATGCTGCATATCCACTGCGCCTTTCACTAATTCGCGTATGTCAACCCCGCAAACAGCGAGTGGCACCAAGCCCACCGGTGTTAAAACAGAATAACGGCCACCCACATCATCGGGGATCACATACGTTTTATAACCCTCGGTTTTAGCCAATGTACGCAGCGCTCCTTTGCTTGCATCGGTAATAGCAACGATCAATGACCGGGCATTTTCTTTTCCCTCTTTTTTCTCGAGATGCGCTTTGAGTATTCTGAAACCAATCGCCGGCTCGGTAGTTGTGCCCGATTTGGAAATAACAATAATACAATATTTCTTTTTATCCAATAGTTGCAGTAACTCGAACATATAATCTTCGCTGATATTGTGGCCTGCAAAAATCATCAACGGATGAACATGCTTATCCTTCAGCCATTCGGTACTATCCATCAGTGCATCGTTAACGGCTTTCGCGCCGAGGTACGAACCACCGATACCGACCACAACACAAATCTCTGCCTTACTTTTCAGAGCAGCAGCCGTTAACTCTATATCCCTGAGCAGTGTTTCATCAACCGATGAAGGTAATCCAACCCACCCGAGAAAATCATTGCCTTTACCCGTTTTTTCATGCAGGGCTAAATTACATTTTGTGGCCTCCGGGCCATAGCCGTTAATAGTAGCAGTTGAAATAAAGCCGGTAACATGTGTACTGTCAATAGATATCTTTTTCATAACTGTATTTTTAATTAGATTGTAAAAATAACAATTCATTAAAGCATTTCTACAGTTGACTAAAAATTTCAACCCCCGGTTTCTGCTGTTTCATCCCCAAAAAAAGCCGCTTCGTCAGAAAACCTGACCTGTGCATAAGGAGAGATAATATCTTTGCTAAAAAAACATGAAAACGATTATCCTCATACTGCCGATTTTAATCTCATTCGCAGTCAAAGCGCAAAATGGCATCACTCAAACCATCAGGGGAGTGATCACAGACAAGGACTCGAAACAACCGCTGATCGGGGCGAGCATCCTGCTCACCGGTTCACAGCCACAGGTGGGTTGCATCAGCAGTGACGATGGCACATTCCGGCTGGCGGGTGTTGCGGTTGGCCGGCAGAGTATATCGGTCAGTTATATGGGATATAAAACAGTAAACATCAATAATATCATTGTTTATTCGGGCAAAGAGACCGTGCTGCCTATTGAAATGGAGGAAGAGCTGATACAGGTTGGAGAGGTAGAAATCAGTGCGCCGGACCGCAAAGACAAACCGGTGAACCGTATGGCGTCGGTGAGTGCGCGATCTTTTACCATTGAAGAGACCGAACGCTATGCCGGCAGCCGTGGCGACGTAGCGCGCATGGCTATGAATTACGCAGGCGTAGCCGGTTCGAACGACCAGCGTAACGACATTATTATCCGAGGTAACTCGCCATCGGGATTACTCTGGCGGCTTGATGATATTGAAATTCCTAACCCTAACCATTATGCCAACGAAGGAACAACAGGAGGACCGGTGGGTATTCTTAATAATAACGTATTACAGAACAGCGACTTTTTTACCGGCGCTTTTCCGGCCGAATATGGCAATGCTTTGTCGGGTGTGTTTGACCTGAAGATGCGCAACGGTAATAACGAAAAACATGAATTCCTGTTCCAGAGCGGCTTTAATGGGTTCGAGCTTGGAGCCGAAGGCCCGTTTGCAAATAACTATAAGGGCTCATACCTTCTCAACTACCGTTACTCCACACTCGAACTGATGGACGGAATTATAGACTTTGGAACCGGAGGGATACCGAAGTATCAGGATTATTCATACAAAATAAATCTGCCGACAAAAAAAGGCGGCTTCACAATCGAAGGTCTGGGCGGCACCAGTCAGATCGCCATGCTCGACAGCAAGAAAGATGAAAAAGACCTGTACTCAGATGAAGGGATGGACTTGTATAACGGATCGGATATGGGCGCCGTAGGATTATCCTATACACACCGGCTATCGGCAAAAACACAACTAAAACTGATCGTGAACGGACTGTTCCAGCAGGGATGGACGCATATAGATACGTTGGACAGTGGATTTCGGCCTTCGCTTTACATTAAACATTACACGAATGAGTTTAAGATATCATCCGGCGGATACATCAATACAAAACTCAGCTCCCGCTACGCACAAAAGATTGGGATCACAGCAGACAGGATCGGTTTTGACATGCGCACCAGCAGGTATGAAAATGATCAAAAAAAACTGGTTACTGTCATGAACGAGGGACGCGATCTGGGAGAAGGATCGTTTCTTATCCGCAGCTACTATCAATCGGTGTATAAAATCAGCCAGACGGTGAATATGCATCCGGGCGTGCATTTCAACTATTTTCAGCTCACAGGCGATCAGTCGCTCGAACCACGTATGGCCCTAAGCTGGCAAATCCGGCAAGGCCATAAACTAAGCATTGGCTATGGTTTGCACAGCAAAACACAATCGGCCAGCACCTACTATTTCGGAACACGCATGCCCGACGGCACTCTTGCTGAAACAAACACCAATCTGGATTTCAGCCGCTCTCACCAGGCGGTGCTGGGATATGACTGGAATATTGCACCATTGGTGCGTTTAAAAACCGAAACGTATTATCAATACATTTTTAATGTGCCGGTTGAGATCAAGCCCAGCTCGTTCAGTATGCTCAATGCCGGCGCAGGATGGGGTGTAGGCGCCATTGACAGTTTAACAAATAAAGGAACAGGTGAAAACTACGGTATTGAGTTTACACTTGAAAAATTCTTCAGTAATCATTATTATTTCCTGAATACACTTTCGCTGTTCGAGTCGAAATATACGGGCAGCAATGGAAAAACCTACAACACGGCCTTTAACGGAAATTATGTTCTCAACACGTTGGCCGGCCGCGAATTTCCTGCCGGCAAGCATGCTGCCTTCAGTATTGATATGAAAATGACCTGGGGCGGCGGCAAGCGTAAAACCCCTATCCTGCTTGAAGCATCACGCATAAAAGGTGAAACAGTATATGATGATGACCATGCTTTCTCAGAACAATTTGGCGATTATTTCAAAGCAGATATTAAATTTGGATACCGTCTTGATGGAAAAAAGGTATCGCAGGAATGGCAGTTCTATATTGAAAATATAACGAATCATAAAAATGCATTGATGGAATCGTACAGCAGGGCCGAGCAACGAGTAACTGTGGTCTATCAGTTGGGGCTATTCCCCATGGTGCTGTACCGGATCCGGTTTTAGCCCGAATTTTTCAGTTACAAAAAATCAACTGAAAAATCAGGGTTAAAAAGGAGCAATACTTCTTCTAAAACTCAGGACAGGGCAGTGAAGATGGCTTTTGTCTAAATTTTTGTATTTTGAAACTATAAATGAGCGACACTTCATGAGTACCTCCGGTGAGGTTGCGCAGTTTAGAAATTGTAAAATCATAACTGTAACCAATGCTCACATTCTCTATCCTGTAACCGATAAGTGCAACCAAAGCATCGCTACCCGGATAATTGCCTTTAAAGATAGGGATACCCCTATACCAGATACCGAAGATCATCGGGTTCTTGAAATAATATGCACCTAAATCAAGTTGTTTAAAATCGGCCTGTTTTTTATAGAGGAAAGCAAAACTGACATCCTCCTGTTGCTTAACCAGCAGGCGTTCGCGAACCATCACGCGGGTACCGCCAAACAACGAGTATTTAACCGGGATAATAGCATCGTCACCAAAAAAACTCTGATTGGGCTTCAATAAGTGATCGGCTGTTAAGCCCAGCCACATCACACTGTTATAAGCCAAAGCCGACAGTGTAAAGTCAACATCACCCACCGATTGCGCATCGGGAAAAACAAACACTGTAGCCGGCGTATTATTGCGCACCTGGTCATAGAATACCAGTTTGCTGAAATTAATACTGCGGTAAGTATATAAAAAATGGGCGCCTGGCCGCACATGGAACTGATCATTAAGTTTGATATCAAAAGAATACACCCCGCCGATATTGGTAAGAGCAAGATTGCCGGGTCCTGCCTGATCGCGGAAAAATAAAAAGCCGATACCACTTTTAATTTTTGAAACAAAATGATCGAACGAAAAAGCATAAGTTGAATATGCATGAGGAATTTCGGGCCACTGGTTCCGGTAATTCAGCGCGATGCGTGTTTTTTTCAAAGATGTACCTGCAAACGAAGGCGCAAGATACAGCGGCGAAGCATAGAACTGCGAGAACTGCGGATCCTGTGCCATGACCAGCACAAACGATGCTAACAACAGCGGTATAAAAAATAATCGTTTCATATTTATCGTAATAATGTTATTGTTCCAACC
>CAZRNJ010000186.1:0-5332 GCA_964601385.1 uncultured Bacteroidales bacterium
TACTGATCTGACGCAGTTTAATCTTGGTTTTAATAATTGGCGAACGGTATCGTTTATGACAGCAGCAAAGAGAGGTTCTGTTATAGTTGACGGAGATACAATTTTTTCAACTGATTACACAAATTCTCTGGGTAAACTTAAAGGGATAATTTTTTTTACAATGGGTAGCGGGATGATAGATATGGTGAGCATCGCCGGTGCAGATGGCCGCATGGTGTATCGTGAGGATTTTTCAGCCCATTAGTGGTTCGGCTTCCTGTTCAGTAATGCCATGTTAATGGCCGTTTGTGCCGCATCGCTTCCTTTATTGCCAAGTTTGCCGCCTGCCCGTGCTTTGGCCTGTTGCAGATTATTTGTTGTAAGAACGCCGAAAATAAATGGCATAGGGTAGGTTAGATTGAGTTGTGTGATTCCCTGCGTGGCCGACAGACATACATAGTCGAAGTGAGGTGTTTCACCCCTGATTACACATCCAAGACAAATGACTGCGTCGGGCTTGTTTCTTTCGGCAAGAAACCGCGCTCCATAGGTCAATTCAACTGTTCCGGGAACTTCAAGCGTAATGATATTCTTTTTTTTTACGCCCGCCGTGAGCAATCGGTTTATGGCTCCATGCATTAATGATTGGCTGATATCCTTATAGAATGTGGCTACAACAATACCAAATGTTTTCCCTTTCAGACCGGGATATGATTTGTTTTGATTATTCGTCTTGCGGATTATGGATGTAGCCATTCCGGGAGTTATTTATTGCGCCAGATGTTTCGCTCGTGCCAGGTATTTGTCTACTGCCCGTGCTTCCTGTGATCCAGGATATTCAAACTTTAATTTTTTATAGATATTATAGGCCTTTCTATAATCATCAAGCTTCTCATAGATCATTGCGGCTTTCATTAAAAAGATTGGCGCTGTATATTGATTTTTCTGCATCTTCGCAGCTTTCAGATAATAGGTTAATGCAGTGTTGTAGTCATCCATTTCAGAGTATGCATCGCCAATCGCGCCACAGGCCAACGGACCGGCCATGGCATCATTACTCTTATATTTCTTCAGATATGCAATAGCATTTTCAAAATCATGTAAGTGCAAATAACTCATGCCTGCATAATAACGGGCAAGATTTCCGCTGGGTGTTGAACTGTAGTCGTCAACAATTTCAATAAAGCCAGGATTCATGCCATCACCGTTTAATGCCAGCCGGAACGAATCCCGTTCAAAATTTTGTTCTGCTAAAAACATCTGTGCCTGCGCCTCCTTCTCTTTAGGCCCGAGATAGGCCTTTTTGTAAAGTATAAAGATCAGTACCGCAGCTACTACAATACCTAATACGATCAGGATATTTTTTTGATTGGTTTCAATATATTGCTCGGCCGTTGATAATACCGATTCAGCCGAAATCTCCTGATTCTCGTGGTTGATGTCCTTTTCTTCTGCCATGACGTATAATTTTAGCTTGCAAAAATATACTTTTTATTTGTATGACTCAAATTTTATTTGAAAATTACTTTCAGCGATTCAAATGAATGATTATTATGTAATTGATTGATTGTTAGTTTTTTGTGTGTTTTCTCAGAACTGTTACCGGCTTTGCCCGGACAGCTACATACCGTTTTTCACTACCTTTGCAAAAAAAAGTAAATGCACTTAGTTAAACGCTGTTTGTTTTTTTATTCGTTACTAAAGGTGGTTTGTACTGCATCAGCCCAACCGGCTGATACTCTGCTGGCAAAGAAGGTTGCTGCAAATTTTTTCTATATAAATACCGGAAATAATTATCGTGCAGACCAATTCAGAGTATCTAATATCAATTATGATTCCGGTTCGTTGCCCGTTTATTATGTTTTATCAATAGTTGAATCAGATGGATTCATCATTGTTTCAGCCGATCGCAGGATGTATCCTGTTCTGGCTTATTCAGCCGTTGGCCATTATTTTGCAGATGATCGCGTAACTCCCCGTGCACGCTGGATGAATCAATATAGCAGTGATATCAAACGCCTGCGTTGTTCGGATCTAAAACTGTATACAGCCGAGTTGGCAAGAAATACCAGCGCTTGGCTGCGTTATAGTAATGACAGTGTCGCCAGAACCAAGCGGTTAAAGGCAACTATTGGTCCGTTGATACAGTCCAAATGGGCACAGGGTGGTTTATTTAATGGTATGTGTCCTGCCGATCCGGCCGGACCGGCAGGACATGTTATGGTTGGCTGTGTGGCCACTGCAATGGGGCAGGTTATGCGTTATTACAACTATCCCGATTCTGGAATTGGTGTTCATAGCTACACTCATCAAAACTATGGGTTTATGGAGGTGGATTTTGGCCGGCAGGGATATGATTGGTCTTCTATGCCACATATTGTAACGGATTACAGAGCCGAATTAAACAAGCTGTTATATCACTGCGGCGTGGCATGTAACATGAATTATGGCCCCGATGGTTCAAGTGCTTACACCAGCCAGGCGCTTAGCTCACTTATCAGTCATTTTAAATATTCGCGTAATGCTTGTTTTGAAGATCGCTCTAATTATGTGGATGCTGACTGGATAGCCATGATTAAAAAGGAACTTGATGCCGGGCGACCCATCCAGTATGCCGGATTTCCGGGTACTTCAGATCCGGGCCATGCCTTTATTTGTGATGGATACCAGAATACGCCTTACTTCCTTCATTTTAACTGGGGATGGGCAGGAAATGATGATGGATTTTACTTTCTGAACGATCTGACCCCGGATAATTATAATTTTAATTATAATCATGACGCAGTAATCGGTCTTGAACCATTGACCGATTTTACCGGGCTGGATTGTTCCTCGGCCTTACCTGTGGACTCAGGACAGGATGTATCCGGTACAACGGCCGATGGGATCAGCTATATAAATAACTATAATTATTATAAGCATTATACCGGTAAAGAATTGGTGTTTTCTTTTAGCACCATGAGTACCGGCGATATTTTCGGATCATTTCAGGGCAGTGACTTCAAAATGAATTTGTTGATGCTTTCCGGTTGCTCCCCCGACAGTATTTTATTGGTTTGTGATTCGGTATTTCTTTTGGATGATGCTCCTCCGGGAGAATATTTTATTGTTGTAGATTCGAAATACGGTTACGAAGGCGATTTTACAATGAATATTTCGTATCCCGCCAGCCCTGTAACAAATGTCCCGTTGTGTCAGATTCCCTCTGTATTGGTTTATCCGGTTCCTGCAAGCAAATTGTTGTATGTAACTGCAATGAATGGTCTGATCTCTCGCCTTACGCTGGAAAGTATTCAGGGGTTGAACTTATCAGCGTTTGACAATATTAATCCCTCTGCAGCAATTGATGTATCTGCCCTTACAGATGGTGTGTATTTGTTGAAGATTTGTATTTCAGGAGAACAGATTACGAAGAAAATAATTATTCTGAATGAATAATCGCGGATTATTGGACAACTAATTTGGTAATCAATAGTGTTTTTTCTGCAGTTTCCATCATTACGAAATAAATTCCGGTGTCCAGCCCGCTTATATACAATGTGTTTCGGTTATGCTGTTTGCAGTGTATCTTAGTTGCTGTCCTGTGATCAGATAAATAGATGTTTGCTTTAGCCAAATCATCGGGTAACAGGACATAAACAGGTTGTCCTTTTAGCGATGGATTGGGAAAAATAACGGGTTGTGACTGGCTATTTGTTTCAATTATTGCGCTGTTTAAGATTAATAAAAAACTGCTGTCTTTTTTACATCCAAGTCCATCGGTTATGGTTACTGTGTAAGTGCCGGCGCTCAATCCATTGATGAAAGAGTTACTTGAATTATTGCTCCAGTTATAAGCGTATGGGGTTGTCCCTTCGGAAATAAACAGTGTGATAGACCCGGGGTTAGGCGTGCGCGGATGAATTAGCAGGGCGGATAATTTAAAGGAAGGCGGTGATGGAAGTTGTACTGTTGTATCTGTTGTACATGAATTAAAGTCGGTGAGTGTAACTGAATAGCTGCCACTGGATAATCCGGCAAGTGTATCACCGCTGTAACCTGTTGACCATATAAAGGAGTATGGCGTAAGACCGCCAGATGGCCGAAGTATAATGATGCCTGAATCTGGTTTGATGCAGGTGATCCCGCTTATTGCGGCATTGCATTTAAGTTCGGGGTATTGGATTGAAATAGTAAACCGCAGGATCACTTCTTTCATTAAATCATCGGTGATGGTTAGGTTGTAATTCCCTGCCGCTAGTCCCGAGATATCTTCTGTGGTTCGTCCATTGTTCCAGATGTAGGAGTAAGGAGGTTTTCCATAGCCCGTAGTCACTGATATACTGCCGGTGTTATTTCCTGCACAAACAATATGATTTGTAATTCCCGAATTTAGTGTATTCAGTAATAGAGAAACAGTATGGCTGGCTTTATTAAAAATAAGAAGGTCGTTCATTCCGTCAATATTCATGTCTTCTGCAATGATGTGTTCAATTGTGTCGAATGTAGAATAAATGCTGTCGGGAGGCAGAAATGAGTTGAGATTGTCATGTCTTAATTGATCCAGACGGCCCGTGACGGATGAATATGAAAGTATATCATTTATCCCACTACCGTCTGTATCTCCTGTTGTAAGAATATATTGCTGGCCTGCTGGTATAACCGGCTGTGTTATGGTTAGGATGCCTGGCGGATCATTCAGATAAAGCAGTATAGTATCTTTGTTCTCATTTGTAAACAGCAGGTCGGAGAGGCCATTGCTGTTGAAGTCGGCACTGGCAAGCAGATGTAGCGCCCTGGTGGTGTCAATGATGCTGTAAGTTGGAAACCGGGCAGTATCATCATTTAAATAGTACATCTGAGTACTGTCAGACGGTATGCTCACAGCCAGGTCTGTGTCCGAATCATCATCAATATCAACAGTCAGCAGGTTAATCTGATTGGAAGTGAATTCGAGTGTATCGGTGGGTGTGAAGGTATTGTTTTGCTGATTGATAAAACATACTGCTTTTAACAGGGAAGGAAAGAAAATAATGATGTCGGTATAATTGTCGTTGTTCGCATTGAAGAGTGTGATGCTACCAGGAATATTATAACCACCGACCAGAGTGAACGGAGAATCGAAAACAACTTCGCCCGTATTTTTATATAGTAGTATTTCGCCTGTAATTCCATCCGAGACGATTATGTCGGTATTCCCATCATTATTTATATCTGCCGTTAGAATATGTTTGGCATCAGATGGAGAAATTAGTGAACTGTCGGCATAAAAAGACCCGTAACCATTGTTTAAAAGCAAATAGATTTTGTCCGGTTGTGAAACCAGGAGCACGATGTCTTTGAAGCCATCATTATCAAGGTCGGCTACTGATGA
>CAZRNJ010000187.1:0-5309 GCA_964601385.1 uncultured Bacteroidales bacterium
GAAGGCTAATTGCCTTCTGGCTCTTTAGAATTTATTCCGGACAACAGTGATTTTTATTATTTATTTTTAATACTTATCCCATTCTGATGGGTACACAAAAAACGGACACAGCCACGCTGGGAGCAGGATGTTTCTGGTGCACCGAGGCAGTCTTCAGCCGGGTTAGGGGGGTGGTTTCTGTTACTTCGGGCTATTCGGGCGGACATTTAGCTGATCCTACCTATAGACAGGTTTGCGACGGAACCACCGGACATGCCGAAGTGATACAAATTGTTTTTCACCCCGAGGTTATCTCATTCGCTGAACTGCTCGAGATCTTTTTTGCCACGCACGACCCCACAACACGAAATCGCCAGGGCAATGATGTGGGAACTCAATACCGGTCGGTAATCTTTTACCATCATGCAGCACAGCAGCAACAAGCAATTGAAGTAACCGACAGAATAAACAAAAGTGGAAATTTTGCCAGCCCCATTGTAACCGAAATCAAACCGTTTACTGTTTTTTATCCCGCAGAGGATTATCATCAGGATTATTTCAGTGCTAATCAGTCGCAGCCCTACTGTGTTTTTGTTATTTCGCCGAAAATTGATAAATTAACCAAATATTTCAAGCCGAAACTGAAGGTTGAATGATACGGATCCGGATTTTATTTTTTTTGCTGTTGGCTCAAAGTCCTGTCATGGCGCAATTCTTGCCATATTTACCTTTAGATGCCAATCAGAATCCACCATCAGTGAAATTCCGGAAACTTCGCAGTCCTTCGTTCAATATTGTTTTTCCGTCCGGTCTTGAGAAGGATGCCATCCATCTGGCTGACGTTCTGGAGAGGAGCAAGCCGTTGGTTGAAAAAACTATGTCAGCCACTTCGCGGCTCGATGTGTTGATGCATAATCAAATAGCCCTGGCTAATGCCTTTGCAACGCTGTCACCGCGACGCATCGAGTTATTCCCGCTGCCGCCACAGGATAATTTTGCCGGCAGCAACGAATGGTACACACTCACAGCCATACATGAGCTGAGGCATATCACACAATTTTCGCTTTACGCCAACAGAGGTTACTCATTTTTCTATACTCTCTTTGGCCCTATGGCTGTTGAAGCCCTTTCCATGTTTTCAACGCCCTTATGGTAGTTCGAAGGTGATGCCGTATGTACTGAGACAGCGCTCACACCGGGTGGTCGTGGACGACTATCCGGCTTCACAGCCGAACAGCGGGCATTCGAGCTGTCGGGTAAAACATTCACTTATGAGAATGTGCTTTTTGGTTCGTACAAAAAGTGGTATCCGCCCGGACACGCCTATTCGTATGGCTACCTGCTGACTTCCGATCTGAGGTACAGGTATGGGGCAGGGGCGCTGACCTATCTGGGAAGCCGGACAGCAGAGAACCCGCTGTTTCCATGGCGTTTTGCACGATCGTTCCGGAAACTCACCGGCACAAATGTACGCCGCTATCATAACCGGATGATGGACTCCCTGGGTGCCGAATGGGCAATAAACCAGTTAAATAATCAGCCGGATAATGCCGTGACACTGATCGGCGCCGATAGCAACAGTTTCACCTATATGCTCTATCCCCGGCGACTTAGCGACGGACGCATCTTATCGCTGCAATACGGATATGATAAGATGTACAGTTTTATCATTACGGATACTGCAACAGGAAAAGAACAATGTCTCTACCGGTCGTATGAGATCAATACCGACCAGCCCTTTTCGGTGTATAAAAACCTGTTGATGTTTACCGAAACTGAAAATCATCCGAGGTGGGGCATGAGCAGCAATACGGCCATCCGTATCCTGAATATCAACACAGGAAAGATTCAATCGCACAGAGCAGAGAGCCGTCGCCTCTCGCCTTCTTTTTCACCTGATGGAAGAACCATTGCCGCTGTTGAGCACACTACAACCAATAACTGTGCGCTGGTTTTACTTGATTTAGTCAGTGGAGAGCTACTCCGGCGATATAACGTGTACAACGGCGATTACCTGCAAACGCCCTCCTGGTCGCCTGATGGACGAACCATTGTTTTTACCCATATCCGCAAAACAGGAGGTAAAGCCCTGTCGGCGCTGGACACAGAAACAGGGCTGGCAAGAATTATTCTGGACTATGGACATCACGATATCGCGTTTCCGGTGCTGACAAACGAATCGGTCTTTTTTCAGGCATCATTCGATGGCAGTGAGAATATCTATGCCATTCACCTTAGTGACAGCGCTCTATGGCGTGTTACCAGCGAACCATTTGCAGGCCGCTATCCATCGGTTGACAGTTGGAGCGGACAACTGATATTTTCTGCACTGACAGCCGGCGGGTATGCTGTAAAATCTATCCGTACTGACCTGCCGTTTATTAAGATGGGGTTTCCACAAGAACATCGGGATGATAAGCGGCTGACTGAGATATTGAATCAGGAAAAAGGGCAGTTCAGTAAAGCAGATACAACAGCCGATGCCGGTTACGAGTTCAGGAAGTACACTGGTTTATTCAATGGCAATAGTTTTTACCAGTGGGGGTTGCAGAACCTCGACTCGGCTTATAATCTTTCAATGGCTGTGCAAGCCAAAAACCTGACCAACACACTGGGAGCCGGCATGAGTTTTATCCATAACCTGTACGACCAAACCAGCACCTTTAATACAGAGGTAAGTTACAGCAAATACTATCCGGTTTTTGATGCTGGCTTTAATGTCGGCGACCGGACGAATTATACTTTTACTCCGGATAGAGATGGAGACGATTCAGTTGCCACCTATTCATGGTATCAGGAAGCAGCGTATTTTGGAGTACGCATACCCATTGATTTATCGAAGCGTAACTATTTCGCAGGACTGACATTAGCAACATTTGTCAAATACCAGAACAACCATTCTGCTGTACCGCACCTCGAATTTGACGGATCGTTCACACCTGTAACACACTCCCTTCGGTTTTCACGGTATACATTATGGCTGAAAGACATGAAACCCAGGTGGGGACAATTTGTCAAGGGTTCGTACAGTTATACGCCCATGATCACTTCAGCACTGTATCATTCAGATTTTATTGCTGCTACCGGTATGTTCTATTTCCCTGGCCTTGTGCGTTACCATTCACTGTTTTTTGAACAAGGGGCCGAAATACACAGCGATGGCTTTCACTTATATAAACCGGAAGTGCGTTTCAGCCGTGGCTATCAGCCCTTCACAGCCAACGAACAGGTGTTATTCTCGGTTAATTATCTGTTCCCGCTGCTTTGCCCCGACCTTAATATTTTAACAGTTATGTACATGAAACGTATAGCAACAAAGCTGTTTTATGACTATACACATCTGCATTATACAAGAATTCAGGGCATGAATTTTGACCGAAGGCTCTATTTCCGGTCGGTTGGAGTGGAACTGACCAGCGAGACTTTTTTATTTCGTTTGCCGGTTCCGGTAGACATGGGAATCCGTTGGTCGTATCTGCTTGACCAGAACAAAAAGAGTTTTTACGAGATGATTTTAACCTTTGACCGGTTCTGATTTCTCTCTACTATAAAATACGGAATTGAATCCATTCCACATCAAAATCCCCAAAAAACTGATTACGTTTAAAAACTTTTCTGTAATTTGGATTAAAATTTCGATTATGAAGCAACTGGCAGCATTAACTGTATTGATTCTATTTAACGGTATTCTGTACTCACAAACACTTGGAATGACCAAGCAACAGATTATTGACAACCTGAAGAAAAAATATCCGCGAAATACACTTATAGTGCAGAACCGGTGTATTGTTTCCGGAGTAACTAAAACAGAATTCCGGACTTTTTTTCTCGATAGCACTAATAAATGCTGCCGGATTGAACAACACGGGCCAGCCGATGCAGTAGATTTTTATAAAAGCACCTATTCAATGACAATGCAGCGAATGAATGATACAACCTGGTGCCTGGATAAAGAAAATATCCGGACCATGGTCAATATGAAAATTTATAAAGACAGTTTTGTGGCTGTTACCAGTCAGCACAAATTAGGATTTCTTAAATAGCAACTATTCTTTCCCTGAAGTACCCGTAAACTGTTGTTCTTTATCGCGGAAAAGAAGGTTAAATGTTGTCAAACTGCCGTAAATACGAGTGATATATTGCTGCAAATGTACTTTTTCTTCATCACTGAGCTTGGTGTTTCCGTTGATTTGCTGCTCCAGAACGCGCAGGCGGTCACGAAGTATCACGATTTTGTGAAAAAAATCCTCAATAGGAATTTCTTTGGGTTTCAAATCCGGTTTTGCCGGTTGAATAATGATTTTTCCACCTGTCCAACGATTACCGAGCGAAACCTCTTCCTGCAATAAACCATGTTTTTCGAGCAGGTGATCGAGAATACTGGCTAATGAGTCAAGATCAATGGGAGTGGAGCTGCTGCCGGCGCTGCTATCACTAAATGTTGTATCCGAATCAAATAACGATTCAGCAGAGGACAGGTCTTTACTGTTTTTTAAAATCTCGATTTTCCCACCGGAAGCAAAGAAAATATCATAACTGATTGCATTGACTTTAGCGACAATTCCTTCGCCATATAGTTCGTGTGTTACCCGGGTGCCGGGAGTAAAGTTCGTTCCCATAGATAGTGTGTTGTTTTATTTTTATACAAAGCTAATTCTTTTTATTAAAACGGACGCATTTTGGAATAGTTGGCTCCGAGTGGCTTGGCCACCGGATTGAACTTCAAATAGCCAAAGCCGCTGGATAATGTTACTGCCACCGAAGCTATTCAATCCCTTTGGATTGTTTATGATACATGTTATAATGTTTAACCCAACTTATTTCAATAGAAACCATTAGGAATGGTACACTATTGGATTAGTTGGGTTAATACCGAATGTCTTAAACCCCCAATATAACTGAAGTAAAAATAAAAACAAATCCTGGTTAAGATATTATTAATCTTTTATGCAACGAACAGAAAAGCCCGACTCTTTTTCGGTGCTGATTCTGACGACATCACCGTTATAGTAGCGCATGCTGCGGTTCCATGCATGCGTCGCATTATCTTCTGTAGCACTCCACCAGTACCCTTGATCTCCAATGTAATAGAAATTTCCGTTGATATTATGGTAGCCACCAGGAAGGCCTGTGAAACCTGATTTATCGCGATATTCCGGGTAATCGGTATTACCGACTGAACCTGTGTTTGTTGAACTTGTCCAGCCACTTGTGCTTGCCAATGACTTGGCAATTTTTGTTCTTCCTCCTCCTGTTGATCCATCATAATTGTAACCTTTAATAAAAGTAAACCTATCATTAACCGGATGGGTTTCGCGGGTGTTCCTGTA
>CAZRNJ010000188.1:0-5296 GCA_964601385.1 uncultured Bacteroidales bacterium
ATGCATCAGTGTTTGGACTTTTTGAGATGAATCCTTCTCTCGACAGGAGCGACCAAACAGCACATCTGGCATCGCAAATGATATGGTATTACATCGAAGGGCTTTCCCGAAGGGTAAAAGAATTACAACATAAATCAACGCTCGAAAAGTTTCTTGTCCGTCTTAGTAATCCGGTTGATCGTGAATTGGTATTTTACCGAAGCCCGCTTACACAACGATGGTGGATTGAAGTGCCTGTTCCCTCTCGTGAACCGCTCCTATTGGCCTGTAGTTATAGTGATTATCAAACAGCATGCAATGATGAAATCCCCGATCGGTGGTGGAAAATTTTTCAGAAAGTAAATTAATTTCGGATTAATTAATGCTTTCACTACTAGCAGTTAATTATCTTACTTTTATGCTTAGCTCCCGAAAAAATATTTAATTGGTTGAGAATCTTGCATAACTTTTATTCTTTTAACCCTGGTTTAAGATATTTCGCTAATTTTAATATCAAACAGGCAGATATTTAAAAATTTGTATCTTTGTGTTTTAGTACGCTTGTTTAGGTCATTTTTTTGCAGTAATGAAGCGAAGGAAAAACAGTATCGTCCTCCTCCTCTTATTATGCGCTGCTGCAGTTGCGCAACAGGATCCGTATTACAGCCATTATATGTTCGGGCAACTGGGATTAAACCCCGGTGCTGCCGGCAGTCATGAAATGGTTTGCCTTACTGCCCTCGGTCGTTCGCAATGGCAGGGATTTGAAGGTGCGCCACGTTTAGTCAATTTTAACGGACATATGCCTTTCGCAATTGGTAAAACCAATCATGGAGTAGGGCTTAATTTCGGTCAGGATGAGATTGGATTTGAGCGAAAAATACGTCTTAACCTATCGTATGCTTACCGTTTTGATATTGGCAACGGACGTTTGGGTGTTGGCATTGGTGGTGGTATTTATAATGACGCTCTTGAACCAACATGGAAATTTCCGGGCGCCGGATTAACCGGAACAACAACCACTGCAATTACAACCGATCCTGCCGCACAATCAAGTGCCGACCCTGCAGTACCTGCTGCAAAAGAGAACCCTACGGCTGTTGATCTGGCGGCCGGTGTCTTTTACCGTACCGATGAATTGTATGTCGGTTTTTCATCTACACACCTGAATCAGGCCAAATTGAAATTTCAAAATACTTCACCCTATCTCGTCCGGCATTATCATGTACTGGCTGGTTATCTGCTGCGAATCAGCAATACGCCGTTTGCTCTAAACCCCTCTTTTTTGATTAGTACCGACGCGCTTACAAGTCAGGTAATTCTTAATAATAATCTTGTTTTTAAAGAGAAATATTATCTGGGGTTTTCCTATCGTATGGGTAATGCCATTGTTGGTATGCTGGGGTTAGAATTGTTTAAGGACGTTCAGGTGGGGTACTCCTATGATTTTGAAACAACTAAAATCAGATCATATTCATTTGGAAGTCATGAGGTTATGTTGAGATATAGCTTCGAATTATTTAAGGAAAAGTTACCCGAACAGTATAAAAGCATCCGGTTTTTATGAGAAAAAAAGTAAAAAATTTGTGTGGATTAAAAAAATATTAGTAGTTTTAGTAACTCAAAAAAAAGAAAAGTTATGAAAAAGTTATTAGCAATCGTCGTCCTGTTAAGCATTTTTTATAGCTGTGCAAATTATAGCACAGGCGAATTGACAGGGGTTAGTGACCGTGGACAATATTTTGAGCCGGAACCATTTGGAATGGTTTTTGTTCCGCAAGGTTCATTTAACATGGGCCCGGTAGAGGAAGATATCGTGTGGGCGCAGAATTCACAGGTGCGCACAGTTTCGGTAGATGCTTTCTGGATGGACGAAACAGAAATCACAAACAACGAATACCGGCAGTTTGTTTATTTCGTTGCCGACTCTATCAAACGCAGGATGTTAGGCGAACAGCTTGATGATTATGTTGTATCGGAAGACGAGTTTGGCAATCCGCTTGATCCTCCGCATCTAAACTACGAAACACGCATTGAAGAAAAAGAAGAAGAAATCAATGAGATTCTTAAACCCCTTTATTATCAGGGTGAAGAGAAGTTCTACGGACTTAAGCAGATTGATACCCGCAAACTGATGTATGAATATTATTGGATTGATTATACTCAAGCATCACAAAAATCAAATCGCTATAATTTTAAGACCAAGCAATATGATGGATATATTGTAAACCAGAATGGAGAAAAAGTTAAAATTGAAAGCCGGAAAGATTTTATTATGCGTGATGTTATTAATGTATATCCGGATACACTTTGCTGGATTGCTGATTTTACTTATTCATACAATGAACCCTATACTAAAACCTATTTTTGGCATCCTGCATACGATAATTATCCATTGGTTGGGGTAAGCTGGGTTCAGGCACGGGCATTCTGCATCTGGCGTAGTCAATTGCTTAATTTTTCATTATTGGGACGCGGTGAATCATTTGTTCACGATTATCGTTTGCCTTTTGAGGCCGAATGGGAATATGCTGCCCGTGGCGGTCTTGATCTGGCAAAATATCCTTGGGGAGGCCCATATGCCCGTAATATTAAGGGTTGCTTCCTGGCTAACTTCAAACCTCTTCGCGGTAATTATACCGATGATGGCGGGCTTAATGCAACACCCGTGGGTACCTATTCACCCAATGAATACGGATTATATGATATGGCCGGTAATGTGGCCGAATGGACTGAATCGGCTTACGATGAATCGGCTTATGTATATATGCATGATCTGAATCCTAATTATCAGTATAATGCCAAACCGGATGATCCTCCTGCCTTGAAGAGGAAAGTAATCAGAGGTGGCTCATGGAAGGATATTGCATATTTTCTGCAGTGCGGAACACGCAGTTATGAATATCAGGATACTACTAAGTCATATATCGGATTTCGTTGTGTAAGGTCATATTTAGGTAACAGCAAAAGATAACACTATGGTTAAAATAAGTGAAATTGTACAGACAGAGAAGTGGAAAACATTCATGAAGTATCTCTATGGATGGGGCGCATCCATTGTGCTTGCAGGTGCATTGTTTAAGATACAGCACTGGCCTGGTGCAAGCGTGATGCTTACATTAGGTATGACTACCGAGGTTGTAATTTTTTTCTTTTCTGCATTCGAACCCTTGCCACATGATCTCGACTGGACTCTGGTATATCCCGAATTGGCAGGTATTGACGAGGAAGAACAGGATATGTTGTTAGAGAAATCGGGGATTGAGCGTGAAAAGGAGGCGCGTGGTGGTGAAACCAAAGAAATGAAGGGATTGAAAAAACTGGATGTCATGCTTGAAAGCATTGATGTGAATAGCCGCATGTTTGTTTCCCTTGGTGAAGGCCTGAACAAACTTAACCAAACAACGAATAATCTTTCAGATATCACACAGGCAACTGTTGCTACTAAAAATTATGCAACGGCAGTACAAGCTGCTACTAACTCATTGTCGTCACTTACCAGTTCGTATAACGAATCGAAAGAAGCTGTTACACAATCTGTTGGAACATTAGCCGGTGCATATCAACAAACTGCAAATTTGATTACTGCAAGTGGTAATGAAGTGGCCCAGAAATTTAAAGAAACCGGCGCTACATTGCTGTCAAATTATCAGGTACTGGCTAATTCAATTAAAGAAAGCGCTGATGTTGTTTCGAACGAGGGGAAAGCATACTCAGCAAAGATTGATACTGTAAATAAAAATCTTTCAGCAATTAATGCTGTATATGAGTTACAACTGAAAGAAACAGATGATCACCTTAAACGGAGTCAGGAGATTTTCAAGGGATTTGAAAAAACTATGCAAAACCTTAAAGTATCAGCAGATAAGACACAGCAGTATAGCAATGAAGTACAGAAACTTACGGATAATATCGCTGAGTTAAATTCAATTTACGGCAATATGCTGTCGTCCCTCAATCTTGTTAATAACGCCAAAAGCTGATAATTAGTTATGGGACACGGCAAAGAGACCCCGAGACAAAAAATGATCGGTATGATGTATTTGATGCTGACTGCCATGTTGGCATTAAATGTATCAAAAGAAATACTGGATGTTTTTCTTGTTATTAATGAAGGGATTGTTAAAACAAATGAACTTTTTTACCAGAAAAATCAAAGTGTTTACCGCGCATTTGATAAGCAAATGTCCATTAATCCAAACAAGGTAAAGAAGTGGAAGGAATATGCTGATAATGTAAAGAAAAAAGCCGACGAAACGTATACCTTTATTGAAGACCTGAAACGAGAGATTATTACTGTTGCTGATGGAAGCGAACCAGAGGCGCTGATGCATAAAGAGCATATTTTATTTGAAGAAATAAAAGGAAAAGATAAAACTGATGCTCCTGCCCAGGTTATGATTGGTGATAATGAGCAGGGAAAAGCAAAGGATCTTAAGAAAAAAATTAACGAGTTCAGGGAGTACTGTTTAAAATTAATTGATAATAAACATAAAGATTCGGCACTTGTTCATTCAATTGAGAGTGGGCTCAATACAAAAGACCCCAAGGTTCGTGAAGGTATTACCGAAACATGGGAAGCTCAGCATTTTGAACATTGGCCGTTAATGGGTACTCTGGTAATTATGGCTGGCCTCCAAACCAATATCCGTAATGCCGAGGCGGAAATGATTAATTATCTCTATGCGCATATTACTGAAGGTGAACTGAACTTCAATAAACTGGAAGCCACGGTTATCCCAAATTCGAATTATGTAATAAAGGGAGGTCAATACGAAGCCGCCGTTTTTCTTGCAGCAAGAGATACCACCAAGCCGCCTACAATTCTTATCGGACCGTATGATTCAACGAAAAAAGCAGACGGTACGTATGAGTATGAAATGCGGGGCACTAACTATGAAACACTTCCTATTGAGGAAGGACGTGGCCGGTACAAAAGAGCAGCTACCACTCCGGGTAATTATGTCTGGCAAGGTTTAATACGGTTAACTACACCCGATGGATTAACCATTAGTAAACCTTTTAAACAACAGTATCAGGTTGGTGAAGCTACTGCTGTTGTGTCACCAACAAAAATGAATGTGTTTTATCTTGGGCTTGAAAATCCGGTAGATGTTTCTGTTCCGGGATTTACTCCTAATCAGATTTCGATTAATTGCACCAATGCATCAGTTAGCAAAACAAAAAAAGAATGGCTGATAACACCTAAAGCACTGGGAGAAATTAAACTCACAGTACAGGTGGAAATTTCTAAAGGTCAACGCAGAGCAATGGGCGCAAAAGAATTCCGGGTTAAGCCGGTTCCCGATCCGGTACC
>CAZRNJ010000189.1:0-5290 GCA_964601385.1 uncultured Bacteroidales bacterium
AGTAGACTATTAACTTGTATAGTCGGTATTAATCGTCTTGCTTTATTTTTTTTATCCCAACTTATTCAATAGAAACCATTAGAAATGGTAAACTATTGGATTAGTTGGGTTAATCCCGTCCCGAGTACTCGGGAGAAAAACAACCATTTAGGTTGTTGATAGACAAGCTAAATGGTATGTGTTTTCTTAATCGCTATGCAATAGAAAACCTTCTATTGCATAGAATGGGATAATAAAGTCCGGATGCCATCCGGATAATACCGGTTGGAAATATTAAACCGCACCCGGTAATATGGGGTTAACAGTTGATTTTCACCGCGTTCAATTCGACAAATAATATTTACCTGTCGAAGAGTTTATCGTACACAGTAATTGAAATACATAGCCCCTGCAGCGCTGAATATGCGGCCTTTTCCCCATCCCGACTCATCGAGTTGAACTGCGGTACATACATTCGGAATGGCAACAGTGGTAATCTGAACAAAGGTTACCTGTGACCGTAATGCCGGATCGTCGCGTACACCCGGGTCAACAATTATTAAAGCTTTTTGTCCGCAATGAGGAACAAATCCCTCGCCGTTGATCAATGCATCAGCGATCATAGCATCAACTACCGGCTGACTCCAGTAAATACCGCCTGTGCCGCTGGTTGGTGTTACATCATCAATCAGTGTCCAGATAGCGGCCTGTTTTTCCGACCCGGTTGCGCCAATAGCCGAGTAATCAGTATTGACAATATAATTGACCAGATCAAGGTTATAAGGTTTGTCTACCAATAATGCGAGTAAATCGGCGTCTCCGCTATAAGTGGATACAAGATTCATCTGATAACTACGGCCGGGAACAATCCCGTGGTCAAGGTCAATACAGTTACCGGGATAAGTTCCGCTAATCGCGCCTGCGCCTGTAATTGTTGTGCTGAAATAGCTTGGGTTGCGGGTAAAGGTTACGTTTACATTCACTTTACCTGCCGGCAGCGCCTGCTCAATTAATGTCAGGTCATCGGCGTAATTGCTGACAGTGGCATGAGCAAAGATGGTAACATTATTCAATGCGCTGACATCAATGGCTGAATAGGTGTATGATTTTACGATCGGGTTGTGAGCAGCTTTATAACTGAATGCAGCCACATCCGGTTCTCCGGCCGGTGTGAGGGGTACGCCTGCAAGTGATCCGGTAACCGATACTTCGGTGGCATTGAGATACCAGTCATCGGCTGTAATCGTGTAGGTTACCTGAAGCATATTGCCGAATGGTACAACCTTTACTTCCCCGACTTTTAAACCCGAGGCCATCAGGTCTGTTGTCATTTCTGATCCGCAAACAACCGGGAGCAGTTCAACAACTATCGGCCGGTCTTTGTATTGCTCCAGTTCGGCAGCGGTATATCGCTGTTCCCAGCGTTGATAACCCGGAACATCTACGGTAATCGTGTAATTCGACAATCCGCACTGTACGAGTACTACATTGGGAACAACAGTGTCTGATATCGGTTGTGTATAGGTATAATGGGTGCTGCTTACGGTAACATCCCCCGAAAGCAATAAATTGCTTCCTAATTCTGATACGCTGATCAGGAATCTGCAAAGCTCGCCACAATCAATGCGGAACCATGCCAGCCCAAAGTCATCGGGCTGAAAGCCGCTGGTGCAAATTACTTCTACTGTATAGTCGTGACTGACATCTTTGTCAACAACAAAATCAATAGGCAGGGGATGAAGCACGCTTTGCGCAACCAGCGAACCGGTGACCGGTACAGCATAAAGCACATTCATTGAAGCGTCAACAAGAACAAACTCTGTAAGCTTATAATTGCCGGGATATAAAGCAATTTTTTGTGTAAATACTTTTCCGTTTAACCTGTAAACCGTAAGTGGGGTAGTGGTATACTCGGTAGATGAACCACCGGCAGTCTGGATGGTCACAACAGCCGAAACGACATTGCTCAGGTCGCAGTTGGTCCCTTTAAGCGCATCGCTGCTCGCTGAAAACGAAACGGATACTTTCTCTCCATGGGATGCACCGCCGCTTGCCGGCTGTTGAACAATGATATATTCTTTTTCTCTCTCACAGCCGTTGAACAGTATGGCAGCGGCAATGATTAAACCGGGGATAAAGAGTTTTGTTTTCATAATGCGTTTGGGTTTTTAGTTTGTTGAACAAATGTAAGAAAAAAAACATTTTTTGCCGTATACTAAAGTAGAATATTAAACTTTAATAAATTTTGTTATAATTTGATAAGACGCTTAATGAATTGCTGATCAGTTTTTTGTAGGATAATGAAGTATACCCCGGGCTTCAGGTTGTTCAAACGAATGGTAAGGAGATTTTCTGTGTTTTGAAAAGTTGTGGAGAATACCTGTGTGCCCTGAATGGATAAAATCATAAGTTTAAGAGGAGTTAAGTCGTTATTTTCCAGGGATATAAAACAAATATCCCGTGCCGGATTCGGGTAAACATTGAAATCAAATGCATTAGCGGAGGTTTTATTAATAGAGGATGCCGGCGTATAGGTTATTTTTGAAATACCTCCATTGGTTGCAATCCATCCATCTCCATTGGCATCAAAAACAATTTCATTTATTGTGTTGGAACAAATACCAGAATCAGTAGTCAGTGACAGCCACTGTGAACCTGTAAACAGGGATAGTCCGTTGATTGTACCTGCCCAGATATGCCGGTTGACGTCGGGTTTGACTGCTGTAACATAGTTGTTGATTAGTCCGTGTGTTGTGTCAAACACTGTAATTAATGCGCCGTTCAGCCGTGCGAGTCCGTTTGCTGTGGCTGCCCATAGATATTGCTGATCGCTCGAAATGGATAGTACAAGGTTTGATGGGAGTCCATCGTTAATAGTGATGCTGTCCCATCCGGCTGCTGTAAATTTGGCTATTCCGCCGGCTGTTCCGAACCATTTTGTGTTCGTGTTGTCAATCTCTGCACAACGGACATCATCGTTCACCAAACCATCAGCGCTGCTGTATGATGTCCAGGTGGTATTAGAAAGTGCACTGATTCCGGCCGGCGTGGTGAAATATTTTGTATTTGTTTGGTCAATACCGATATCAGTGACAATATTATAAATCAGTCCGTCTGCCATTCCGTAAGTTTCCCATGTGACACCATCCCACGAAGTGAGCCCGTCGGTAAGCATAGTACCGCTGCCACTGCCAAACCATCGTCTGGCTGACAGATCAACAGCTACCGATTGGATATCATCAATCGCCAGTCCGCTTGATTTATTGTAGGTTGTCCATATCGTATCATTGAAAACCGATACTCCGTTTGCAGTTGCAATCCATTTTCGGTGTTGGGTATCAATAAAAATGTCGTTTACGGTATTGTCACAGAGCGTGTTTATGTGAATATCCTGCCACGTCCCGTTGTGTAAGCGCGACAAACCATTGTCGGTTCCCATCCATTTATCCTGATTGATGCAGATACTCCGTACAGTAGAATGGATTAAACCGGCAGAGGTGTCATATCCTGTAAACATTATTTCGTTGTATGATATGAGTCCTTTGTAGGTTCCAAACCATTTTATATTTGAATCGTCTACAGCAGCCGAAAGGATATTACTGTCAGCCAGTCCGTCTTTTTTATAAAACCGTTTATAGAGTGTTCCATCAAATCGTGTAATACCGTTGGCTGTCCCAATCCATAGAGTTCCTGATGTGTCGGTGGTCATACAGCGCACAAAAGGGTTTGATAAACTATCATTATTTAAATTAATCCATGAGGTATCATTGAAAACCGATACACCCGAAGATGTTCCAAACCATTTTTTATTGTTTTTTCCACTGGCAATTGTTTTTACAGTGTTATGGATTAACCCGTTCGTCTTGGTGAATACAGCAAAGGTACTTCCGTTGTATTTAATCACTCCATGGCCGTCTGTTCCTGTCCATACATTTCCATACTGATCTGCAGCAATGGATATCACCTGATTGGTAGGCAGTCCGCCTGCTGTATTGAACACAGTAAATGTACTGCCATCAAAACGGACTATACCGCCATTATAAACAGCCATCCATTTATGGTGATTCAGGTCTGTGGTGATTGCCCGGATATCATGCCCCGGCAAGCCCTCGGTGGTTGTATAGGTGCGGATATGCATGCCGGATGTTGTATATACAGCCAGCCCTCCATTGGTCGCCACCCATATCGTGTCTCTGTCTGCTGTAATGCCCTGTATCCGGTTTATGTTGGTGTAATTCCGGATAATAAATTCCTGGGATTGCAGAAACCATAAATTGTTTAACAAACAGATGAGAAAAGCCAGATGGCGCATTTCCTAATTTTTTATAAAAATAGAGAAAATTTAATTTTCTGCAATGGAATGATTTGATCTTAACTGTTGTGATTCCATGATTAAAGGATGGATTAAGTGGTTATATGTGATATATGATTATTGCCAGTCTTAAAAAAATGTTTACTTTTATAAATGGGATAATTGTATTGTCTGGTCAATAACGTATAAAATTACATGAGAATGAATTTGCGCAACAAAATCCTGATCTTTTTCATCTGTTGTGTTTCTTTACTGGCAATGAGTCAGCAACGAATGGCAACGATTATTATGAAAGATGCGCTGTGGCATAACGGATACCGTTCGTTGCAGCTTAAATTTGATGTTACCGACAGTGTGTGGCAAAAAACAGTTATGGGTTATGCTGTTTTTTACAGTTCATTTGGTCGCTATTCATCGGACGATCCGTCGTTCAACAAAATGGACCATTATGGATCAATAAGCAGTATTGTTTTATCCGGTCAATCGGCGCATATTGTTTTAGATATGGATATTCAGTCCGACCCGTGGGTGCCCGGTGGACAAGCTACATACGATATTTTGTTAAACTGGACAGGGGACTCGATATACGGTACTTTTACCGGTATGTTTAGAGATTCAATAGCTCTCAGCGGCTCGCTTTCGGGCATCTTCAATAATAGTCCGCATATACCGGTTTCCGGGTTTATTCCTGTATATGACCGTGAGCATCCACGGCTTGTTTTCCGGAAGCACGAGTTAGACACAATCCGCAGCAGAGCGCTGAATACATCATGGGGACAAGCAATTGCTGCGCGGTTAGATGCTGTTCTATACGACACATTTGACTATACCGGACGCACTGCTGGATGGCAGATTGCCGGACATGCATTTAAATATATACTCACCGGCGACAGGATATGGGCCGATAAAGCAAAAGAGTTTATTAAGCTGGCCATGGGTTACAAAGATGATAATACCAAGATGATCAGGCGCGCACCACGGTACATGGGGATAGCCATT
>CAZRNJ010000190.1:0-5221 GCA_964601385.1 uncultured Bacteroidales bacterium
GGCCGAAACACTCATTGATATTATGCAAAAACTGAACCACGAAAACGGTATCACATTTATTTTCTCAACCCACGACCAACGGGTGGTAAATAAGGCGCACCGCGTGATTGTTCTCGAAGACGGAAAAGTTGTGAAAGATTATAATCAGGATGTGTGAATGAAATCAGCAGTATTTGCTAAGTATGGAATTTGCCGGCATTATCGTATCCTTGCCGGAGCAATCATTACCGGATGCTTCTTGTTTCCTGAAATACTGGTAGCACAGGACACGATCAGCACGGCACAAAAACTGAAGGTTAACGGCTACCTGTCTGACATGCAATCGGTGATGTTTTCTGATGTGAATGACGAATGGATAAATGACATCCTTATTCATAATCGGATGAATTTTTCGTATGAGCCCTTTAATGGATTTATTGCTGCTATTGAGTTCCGTAACCGCCTCATGGCTGGACGAACACTGGAACTATCGCCCGGATCAAAAAAAAATTATGAAATGGATAATGGGCTGATACCCATACAATGGAATGTATCCGGTGGCCGGTCGTACCTTTTGAATACCTCTGTTGACAGGGCTTATATTGATTATACGATCAATAAAATGAATATCAGAGCGGGCAGGCAACGCATTAACTGGGGCCAATGTTTTGCTTTTAATCCAAATGATATATTCAATACATATTCGTTTTTTGATTTTGATTATACCGAGCGTCCGGGCAGTGATGCCGTACGACTGCAATACTATGGCAGCGCTGCTTCAACGGCCGAACTGGCGGCCTCGGCCGATAGTGCGGGAAAAATTACGGCTGCTGGGCTTTATCGTTTTAACCTCTCCGGCTACGATTTTCAGATTATCGCCGGCTCGGTGCACGAACAGGATTATGTTGTCGGTATCGGGTGGTCGGGGAATATCCGGCAGATGGGATTCAGGGGCGAAGCTTCGTATTTTTTGGCTCATAAGAACTTCAGCAATACATCAGGAGTCCTCGTCGCTGCTGCCGGCATTGACTATTCTTTCTCTAATTCGATTTCGCTGCAACTGGAGGTCTTATACAACCAGTTACCCAACGGATATGGCATTAAAAGTTTTCAGCAGTTTTACGGTCTGCCGCTGTCGGCAAAAACGCTCTCTTTCACGCCCTGGAATTTCTTGCTTTCTGCTTCTTATCCACTCACTCCTCTCATCAACACAGGGTTGTCGGGTATCTATTATCCCGAACTCAATGGCTTTTATCTGGGCCCTAATATCGGTTATTCATTAAAAGATAATGTTGACCTATCATTTTACTACCAGTATTTTCATGGTGAGATTAAACAACAGGTTTCTTCTCAATCGTTCAGCAATTCATTCGATTTTAACCTTGCCTTTCTGCGGCTGAAATGGAGCTTTTGATCCCTTATGGATTTAAAATTAATAACTTCATAACAGCAGTTTACCCCCTCCCTTAAATGCTCAAAATCTTTCATTTTTTCAAGGCAAAAAAGATGATATTTTTTCATTGATAGCGCATCTGCCACTGCTCATACCCCCGAACCATTACAAATATCAATACATTTGCCGGCGAAGCAGGACAAGCTGTTTTTATAATTTACGTTTCATGAAGAAAAAATGAATTGCTTTTAATACTTTTACCCGCAAAACAAATTGACGAATGATATTATTTTTCCGTTCACATGGTGAGAATTATGTTGTTGTGGAATGCTCGCGGGCACTTGACCCCGGCGAGATCACACGACTGAAATGGGCGTTCGGAAACGCACAGCTTGTCGAAGCACAAGGGCTTGAAGGCACTTTTACCGGTCCCCGTAAAGAAATGATCACGCCCTGGAGTACCAATGCCGCGGAGATTGTTCGTAACATGGGCATAACCTGTATTTCACGCATCGAGCAATTGCATCGTTGTTTTAGCGAAAAACCGGTTTATGACCCAATGCTGCAAACGATATATAACAATCCCGGACAGGATATATTTACGCTTCACCGCAAACCCGAGCCCATACAAACCATAGAGAATATCGCTGAATATAACCGTCTCGAAGGTCTTGCACTTAGTCCCGATGAAATTGAATACCTTAACCGGCTTAGTCAAAAAATCGGACGCAAACTTACCGATAGCGAAATCTTTGGCTTTTCACAGGTAAACTCCGAACATTGCAGACATAAAATATTTAACGGTGTTTTTATTCTTGACGGCCAGCAACAAAAACATACACTCTTTGATCTCATCCGGCTAACAACCGCTACCCATCCAAACCGTGTTGTTTCGGCCTATAAAGACAACTGCGCATTTATAGCAGGCCCCAGGGCAATGCTTTTTTCTCCTTCGCGGCACGACTCTTCTGCCTTTTTCGCTATACGTGCCGTAAAAACTGTTGTATCATTAAAAGCTGAAACACATAATTTCCCAACCACTGTTGAACCCTTCAATGGGGCTGCAACAGGTACCGGCGGCGAAATACGCGACCGTATGGCCGGTGGTACCGGCTCATTCCCTGTTGCCGGAACCGCTGTATATATGGTACCCTTTACACGGCTTGATCCCGACAGACAGTGGGAAAACGCGATGATCGAACGAAAATGGCTGTATCACCCTCCCGCCGAATTATTAATCAAAAGTTCAAACGGGGCCAGTGATTTCGGAAATAAATTCGGCCAGCCGCTGATCTGTGGCAGTGTCTTCACCTTTGAATATTCCGAAAACAATAAAAATTACGGATACGACAAAGTAATCATGCTGGCCGGAGGTATTGGTTTTGCTCCCCTTTCGTGCAGTATCAAAGGCAAACCATCCAAAGGCGACTGTGTTGTATTGCTGGGCGGGGATAATTACCGTATTGGTATGGGTGGCGGTGCGGTATCATCAGTAGCCACCGGTGAATTTGCGCAGTCTATCGAATTGAATGCTGTACAGCGCTCTAATCCCGAAATGCAAAAACGCGTCTATAACACCATCCGGGCTTTAGCCGAAAGCAATAATAATCCGGTGATTTCTATTCACGACCATGGCGCCGGCGGACACCTCAATTGCCTGTCTGAACTGGTTGACCCTGCCGGCGGAACAATTTTCCTCGACAAGCTCCCCGTAGGTGATCCTTCGCTCTCGGCACGTGAAATCATTGGAAACGAATCGCAGGAACGAATGGGGCTGGTGATGAAAAAAGAAGATTTGCCTACCCTCGAATCTATTGCTGCCCGCGAACGCGCACCGATGTATGTAATCGGCGAAATAACCGGAAATAAACAGTTTACGTTTAAAAATTCTCTGACCGGTGAAAAACCCCTTGACCTTAATCTTAATGATTTCTTCGGTAATCCTCCTAAAACCATTCTTTATGATACATCAATAACTGAACCCCTGAAGCCCGATCAATACGATATAAAAAAAATTGAACAATACCTCTGCGCTGTTTTACAAACCGAACAGGTGGCTTGCAAAGATTATCTGACCAATAAAGTTGACCGTTCTGTTACCGGCCGTATTGCCACACAGCAGTGCTGCGGTATAATCCAGCTACCCCTGAATAACCTTGGTGTTGTGGCTCTCGACTATTCCGGATTAAAAGGAATAGCAACTTCTATCGGTCATGCACCTGCGGCCGGACTTATCAGTCCTGCTGCCGGTTCGGTATTGTCTATTGCCGAGGCGCTGACCAATATCATCTGGACACCCATTGATGACGGTTTAAACGGCGTTTCTTTGAGCGCTAACTGGATGTGGCCATGTAAAAACCGGGGTGAAGATGCCCGGCTGTACCAGGCCGTTAAAGCCGCCTCGGACTTCGCCCTCCGGCTCGGCATAAACATTCCAACAGGAAAGGATTCCCTGTCTATGACACAAAAATATCCCGATGGCTCGGTGGTCTATGCGCCGGGTACTGTAATTATTTCGGCTGCTGCCGTATCCTCCGACATCACCAAAACCGTGACACCCGTGATTAAACAGGTTAAAAAATCTGTGCTTTTCTATGTCGGTATGTCGTTCTGCGATCTGAAAACCGGCGGCTCTGTCCTCGCTTCTGTTACCAATCAGTTAGGTAATGATTGCCCTTCGGTTAATAATCCTATTGGCTTCAGAAAAACATTTTCTCTCATTCAAAAATTTATCGCACAAGGCAAAATCTTCGCAGGTCATGATATCTCTGCCGGTGGTTTAATCACTGCGTTGCTCGAAATGAACTTTCCCAATACCTCGGGTGGAATGACTATACGGCTTGATGGTTTTAATTCCGAAGATCATATACGGATTCTGTTCAGCGAAAATCCCGGGCTCATTATCCAGTCAACCGCTGATGTTATGAAAGCTCTTCAAAAAAACGGATTGACGATTATTCCATTGGGCAGTTATTCGCCCGAACGCAAACTTACTATCTCAAACGGCAAATGGTCGTTATCTCTGGATATTGATAAATACCGTGATATCTGGTATAAAACATCTTATTTGCTCGACTGCCGCCAGTCGGGGAATGAAAAAGCATTGGAACGCTTTAATCAGTATAAAAAACAGCCGCTGAAATTCCGGTTCAATAAACAGTTTACCGGTCGGCTGAGTACCTATAAAGCCGACAAACTCCGCAAAAAAAAGTCGGGTATTCAGGCCGCTATAATCCGCGAAAAAGGAGTTAATGGCGACCGGGAAATGGCATGGATCATGTATCTGGCCGGGTTGGATGTAAAAGATGTCCATATGACCGACCTGATCAGCGGACGCGAAACACTGAGCGACATCAACCTGATCGTCTTTGTTGGCGGCTTTTCTAACTCCGATGTGCTTGGTTCTGCCAAAGGATGGGCCGGTGCATTTCTCTTCAACCCGAAAGCAAAGCAAACACTCGATGCTTTCTACGCCCGTCCCGATACGCTTTCTCTTGGTGTATGCAATGGCTGCCAACTGATGATCGAGCTTGGACTGATCACCCCCGCGCATAAAGAAAAACCAATGATGCTGCATAATGACTCTCATAAATTTGAGTCAAACTTTCTCGGTGTCGAAATTCATAAAAATAATTCCGTTTTACTCTCTTCTCTGGCCGGATCGCAATTGGGTATCTGGGTTGCTCATGGTGAAGGAAAATTTAAACTTCCCTTGCCCGAAAAAGAATACAATATCCCGATGAAATACACCTATGCTGATTATCCCGCCAATCCGAACGGCTCCGATTTTAATGCTGCTGCATTATGTTCCGATGATGGCCGGCACCTTGCAATGATGCCTCATTTGGA
>CAZRNJ010000191.1:0-5201 GCA_964601385.1 uncultured Bacteroidales bacterium
GCTTTACGCTTACTGCCATCTGGCTGGTGGATAAACTTGGACGTAAACCTTTGCTGATTATTGGCCTGTCCGGAATGTTCCTTTCTCTGACGGTATTGTCTTTTGGTTTCAGGTCAGCAACCTATACCGTTACAACTGATAACATCCATTCTATAAGCATGAAGTTTTCTGCCCAACAAGGCCTGAATGCGCAACTGGAAACGATCAGGGATAAAACATTTAAAAGTGATGTTCAGTTTAAAAACGCTTTGCGGAACGCGGTTGGTGAGAATAGCTACCGCCATGTGAAAAACGATGTGATTGCCGCTGCTATTTCTATTAACGGATGGCTGATCCTGTTTGCTATGATTGGATATGTGGCTTTCTTTGCCATGGCTATCGGGCCTATTGTTTGGGTGTTGCTGGCCGAGCTCTTCCCTACACGACTACGGGGTGTTGCTATATCAACCGCAGGTCTCGTGAATTCGGTGGCTGCATGGACTGTTGTCCAGATCTTCCCATGGGAACTTGATTATCTGGGCAATTTTACAACATTTATGATTTATGCTTTAATGGCTGCTATTGCATGCATCTTCTCTCTGTTGGTAGTCCCCGAAACAAAAGGTAAATCACTCGAAGAAATAGAACGCACATTTGTCGGACATTAATAAAAATAAATTTGTTATGAGAAAATCATTCATTATTTTTTTTGCCATTGCTAGTTTTATTAGCGCATGCCGTTTCACTCCTGAAAATAAATATCAGGTTACCGGAACACAGTTGAAAGAAGGCAACGATCCGTACCTTACTGCCCTTTGGCTTAAATTGAATGACAGTCCTGCTCAGCAGCGGCTGCGTTCTATTAAACCTTTTCCTGTTGGTGTGGTGTATTTTCAGCAGAGAGGCGATAATTTCGATTCTGTAAAAAAACAGTTTGAAATGATTCATCAGCTTGGCTTTACTGCCCTCAAGCAGGTTCAGTTGAAAGCGCCTTATAATTCACCTTCTTTTGAATCCGAAGTGTATAATGCTGCTCTTGATGCAGGTATTTCGCCATGGTATTATGGTAATGGCGGATGGGCCCGCATAACGCAGAAACTGATTGATTCACTCGGCATCGGTAAACTGTTAACATCAGAGAATCTTGAGCAGATACAGAATGATCCGAAGATGATAGCATACCAGACATCCCTGATGCGAAGCCGCATTGCCCGTATGCCCAATAAACCTGTGCCGGGTAAAGGAAAAGGTGAGCCGGGACGCAATAATCCTTATCTGCCCGAACGTTTAATCTCTGATTTTGCCTTTTGGCTCGAACAGCAGTACGGTACCCTCGAAACGCTGAAAGATGCCTGGAATTGCGGTTATTGTGATCAGTGCTCTTTTACTTCTTTTGCTGAGGCAGCCAAGGAATTGCAGGGACAGTCGTTTGATGAGTTCGGTAAAGGAGTGGGCAAGCGAAGCCACGATTTCCGGCGGTTCAGGGATGCAATGCGTTTTCAGGCCGACCTGATTCTCGAAAATTACCAGAATATGATGCGTGTGTATTATGAATGGGATTCGCTGGAACCGGAACGAACCGGGGGACACCAACTGTTCGAAAACCAGGCCACTAATACCTGGGACCTGGAAGGACAAGCGCAGGCAGCCGCTATCAGTGGTTCGTTTTATTCTTCTATTCACCTTACTCATCATTTCTTTCTAATGGATGGTGAGATTACCCGTCCGGTTTATTTGCAGTCGCGGATTATTTCCGATATGTTCAAAGGCGGCTGGGCTGCTGTTTGGGAATCAACCGGTGGACCTACCCAATGGAGTGGTTACAATCCTGTAACTGTTGATGGTAACAGGATGAAGCAAATGATGCTTTCCTACATTGCTGCAGGACTCAAAGGCATTGGCATTTGGATGTGGAACTCCCGCGGCGAAGGATGGGAGGTTGGCGAATATGCTTTGGCCGATAATCAGGGTATGCCCTCGGAACGCGCCAGAGTGGCTGGCCAGATATCTAAAGTATTGCAACATGAACGATTCGACCTTTGGGATGCAATGGATGAACCTGTGGTGGGTATCTTGTATTCATGGGAGAATGAAGCAATGCTCGGACGGCTTTCTATGGGCGGTTATCCGCTTAATACCGCTGTTTTCGAAACGCTTTGGGATAAACAGTTCCGTCAATATCATTCACAGGCAAAGGTCGGAATTTCAAGGGCTCTCATGAATCATAACATCCCTTTTGAATATGTCACTGAACGCAATCTCGAGAAACAGCTTGCAGGCCGCTACCGGATTATTTATCTCCCTTATATTCTTGCGCTGGATCAGAAAACACTTGATATCCTTGTGAAATATGTTGAGGATGGAGGACAGCTCGTAGCCGATTTTCCTGTGCTGATGATGGATAATTATGGCCGGCTTAATAAACATCTGAAGGGATCGGCATTCGAAAAATTATTCGGCGTACAGACAGCAGATTATTATCATACGCTTAATGCCCCAAAGAAACTTGAAGGACTTCAGGTGCTGACTCAATACGGCGACCTGAAAATCACTACGGCTTCGGTGCTTATGCGTTATAACGATGGAACACCTGCAGTTATAACAAATAATTTTGGTAAAGGCAAAACAGTACTCATGAATTTTGAAGCCGGTCGAATGACGTTTAAACCGGGCAATGATCTGTTGGAAGATATCATCACGTATTATACGTTGGGTTCTGTGCGTCCCCCGTTTGAAGTCAAAGGCCCACGCCATGTAATGGTGTTCCGCCGTTCATCGCCCATGTATGATCATTTTTTTGCTATTAACGATGGCAGCAAAGCCCAAATCAGCATTTCATCCGGTGTTATCCCTTATACTCAGGCAATGGATGTTCTGGATAATAATCAGTTGAAAATTTCGGGTAATGCCATCAAGGTAATGGTGCCTGCAAATTCGGCTGTATGGATTAAATGCAGAAAAAAGAATTAGCCGGGTTTTAATTCATTGCAGATTTTATATTGCGCGGTTTTCGCCGGTTCCGGCTTTTTTTACCGGCGCAAAAATCCGGAATTTCATAATCCCTGTCTTTTGCAGAAAATATTGGACTGAGGTTCGCAATACACCAAGTCCGTATTTAATACTGCGGTTGATATTGATGGATGAAGCATCATTGAAATATTTCGTCGGACAGGTGATTTCTGCAATTTCAAAACCGGCATAAAAAATCTGTGCAATCATCTGGTTGTCGAAAACAAAATCATCTGAATTGACATGATAATCAATACTTGTCAGCACTTCGCGTGTAAATGCCCTGTAACCGGTATGATATTCCGATAATTTCTGGAACATCAGCAGGTTTTGTGTAAAGGTAAGGATACGGTTGAAAAAATATTTGTACAACGGCATACCTCCTTTACGCGCACCGCGCCCAAGGATGCGAGAGCCGAGAACAACCGGGTAAACACCGTTGGCTATAACATAGCAAATTGACGGTATAAGCAAAGGTGTGTACTGGTAATCGGGATGAAGCATGACTACAATGTCCGAACCGATCTCCAGCGCTTTGTCGTAACAGGTCTTCTGGTTGCCGCCATATCCCTTGTTTACCTGGTGCTCAATAATATATTTGATGCCGAGTTGCCGCGCAACATCCACCGTTTTATCATTGCTCTTATCATCTACCAGGATAACATTGTCAACGATATCAAAGGGTATCTCTTTATACGTTCGCTCAAGGGTTTTTTCGGCATTGTAGGCCGGAAGTACGATGGTGATGACTTTGTTATTAATCATACTCGCTGTGGTTTTGATTATGGTTGCGACACAGGATACCGCACAAAAAATGCATATCCGTTTTTATCATACAAAAAAGTTATTCCTGAATACCGGAATAAAAATACATCTTTCTTTGTGATTTTGGTTACAAAATATGCCGGTTTGTCAATGTCTCCCGTGAGAAGCCATTCTCTGTCGGCTGTATGAGGAGGTGAGGGCTTCTTTTTTGAATAGAAAAGAAAGGCATAGCTTTTAAATCCGAAGGTTGATAAATAACGGTCTTCGTTTCCGGCTTTCTGATAAAACTCAATGGCTGCGCGTTGTGTAATTCCTTCGATGCGCGGAACAAAAATAATCATCAGCAGGTAGGTAAAACAAATTGTGGCAGCGTAGAGCAGGATGAAGGCATGTCGTTTTTGATTACGGGCGCTCACTGCCGAATAAGCAATGATTCCGGCAAATGCAAGGCAGATCAGCCATTCCAGGCCTGTCCATTGAATATTGGCTTTAAGGTTTTCGGCTGCAAACGAATCCCTCAGTATGCCGGTTCTAAACAGTATTTCGCTGTTACGGGCAGTTAAGGGCACAGCAAAAACCGCAAGGGCAATAAGTGTCCCGGTAACGATGAGCATAATGGATAAACGTTTGCTGATAGGCCTGGTTTCTTTGTAGTAATTCCAGATAAACATCGCAGCAAGAAAAGTGATTGGAAAATAGCAAAGAGAGGAGTAGTGAACTATTTTTGTTTTTACAATCGAGAAGAGGATAAGCACAACGGATAAAAGAATAATCATCCACAGTCGCAGGCCAGGAGCCGGAAATACGGTATTTGTTTTTCGTGATAATGTGGCCAGCGCTAGCAGCGACGATGGGAACACTCCAAAGTAAAGAACAATAGGATGGTAGAGAGGAAACCCCGAATGTCCGGCATCGCCTGTGCTGAGCAACCGGAGATGATAACGGATAAAGTCCATCATCAGTTGTTCACGTCCGGCGGCGATCTGCAGAACGAACCAAAAACAGCCGGTGACAATCAGTGTTGCAGTGAATATTAACCAGGAACTGAATGGCGGTAATCCTTTGAACCGTTGAATAATTAAGTGTACCATTATAGTGAGAAAGAATATTAAAAAGCCCACGGGTCCTTTGGTGAGTACTGCAAGACCGATAAATAAGCCCGATAGCAGCATATGGAGATGTGGCTGATGTGTGATGGACCGGATATAAAAATATAGTCCGGTAAAAATAAACAGATTAAACCATGGGTCAATGATGCCGCTCTTAAAATAAAAGAAGGGTAAAATGGAACCGGCATAACACATTACCCAGATAAGGCCGAACCGGCGGTCAACAGTTTTTGTTCCGGTTAAATAGATTACCAGAAGTGTGAGAATCCCGCAAATGGCATTGGGGAAGCGTGCAGCCAATTCATTCACTCCGAATATGCTCATGGATAGGGCCTGCAT
>CAZRNJ010000192.1:0-4231 GCA_964601385.1 uncultured Bacteroidales bacterium
AAAAATTACCGGTTGCAAGCATATCATCGAGATGGATAAGCCCGACAATCTCAGACCCGGTAACAGTCACACCCTTCTCTTTCGCCAACCGTTTAACTTCTTCAAACGCCTTATGAAGAGGAGTGATATCGGTATTCTGCAGGTTCATTGATACCTGCGATTTATTAAAATCTTTTATAAACCATCCGATTGCCTTAACACATTTAAGGGTACCGGGTTGCCGTACCAGATTGCCATAAACATCCTGCACAAGATGCCCGCTTTCCCGCACTTCAGCGGCAATCTGTTTAGCGATGGTATCATCGGTGGTATCAAGATTAACATTATAAGCGACTAAAAAATCCCGGGCACCGATAGCTGTTGCACCGGCCGACGGAACAAAACGCGCAGGACCAAAATCAGGTTTCCATTCAGGATTCTGAAGCTTTAATTCAAGTTCTTCATATTGTCCATGTCTGATATTTGAAATATCTACACGGTTGGCCTTTAATGCAGCTTCACCATAACAATAAACAGGAATCATTAATTGTTCCCCTACCCGTTTGGCAAATTTATGAGCAATATCAATCGTTTCTCCAATACTGATATTTTTTAAAGGGATAAACGGACAAACATCTGCAGCGCCAATACGGGGATGCAGACCTTTATGCTTACGCATATCAATCAGGTCCAGTGATTTTCGTATTGCCTTAAACGCCGCATCCGTTACTTTTTCGGGCTTACCGATGAATGACATTACCGAACGGTTTGCATCAAGTGAAACATCTATATCGAGCAATTTTACTCCCGGTGTCCGGATAATTTCTGAAGCAATTTTATTAATCACCTCAATATCCCTTCCCTCGCTGAAGTTCACCACACATTCAATCAGTTTCACCGCCATATCAAAAAAAAGGAAAACCTTTGTATGAATCTTTAATAATTCTCAAATGTATAAATTTACTCTCAAAAGTAATAAAAAAACCAAAAAAAACCTCTAAAAACAGGGATAATCGCGCAGATTAGCGCAATATAGTAACCTGTCCAATAATGGGTTTGGTACCATTATTTAACGTAATTACATAATGATAAGAGTCAACAGGTAACGACTGACCAAGATATGATCCATCCCAACATGTACGTCCACCTTCCATTTTAATGATAATCTCCCCCCAACGGCTGTAAACTTCAACTTTAGCATTGGGATAATAAACAAAAAGATTGCTCATATCCCACCAGTCATTGATCCCGTCATTATTGGGAGAAAAAGCAGTAGTTATTTGTACACAAATGTCATGAAGCGGTTTCAGATCAATTGAACCGTTATAACGACAGAAATTCTCATCAATAACAGAATAAGAATAATTGCCCGGATACCGGTCGGAGAGCATCCTTGTTTTCTCCCCTGTTGACCATTGATAAGAATAAACGCCGCTTCCACCGGAAGGATTAAGAATGACATATCCATCATTCCGTTCATTACAATAGGGATGCTTCTCCTCTACAGTAACAGTTAATACAGATGGTTGCCTGATTTCGGTTGAAACGATCTCTGTGCATCCATAAACATCGGTGATCGTTAATGTATGGTATCCGGCCGCCAAACCGGTAACTGTGAATTCCCCTACAGTACCATCGCTCCAAACGTACTGATAGGGAGACACACCCCCTGAAGGAATCACTTCGATGGCGCCATCGGAATAACCGAAACACGATGCATTGATTTTATTCACTGATAAAGCAAATAAATCATCCGGTTCAACAATCACGAAAGTATCTGCGGCTGTCTGTCCCTTCGTATCTGTAACAGTTACGCTGTATTGTCCGGGTGCAAGTCCTGAAATAGTTTGAGTGGTTAATCCGCCTGTCCATATAAACCTGTATGGTGGATAACCACCTATTGCGGCAACGGTGAGTGATCCATCAGCATTACCAAAGCAGCGTACATTAACCGGAGGGTAAGCAACTATTTGTACTGGTTCAGGCAAACTCACCGGATAAGCGGCAATGACCCTGCAACCCGATTGATCACTAATAGTTACCGGATACAAACCAACAGCCAGTGCGGAGATATCCTGAGCAGTTGAGCCATTAACCCACAGATACGAATAGGGCTGTGTGCCGCCAGAAACCTCAATATTAATTGCCCCGTCCTAAAATCCGGGTTCACTTACCGATGTTATAACGGGAACTACCGAAATGCCGGCCGGCTGAGTTACTGTTGCTGAAAAGCCACTGATACAACCCGAAGCATCGGTAATTGTAAGTTTATAAGCACCAGTTGTCAAGGCAACAATATCTCCGGTTACCCTTCCATTATTCCAGATAAATGCATAAGGAGTTTTACCCCCGGAAATCGTTATATCAATTGCTGCATTACTGTAACCGTTGCAGGTACAATGTGTAATAGAAGCCGACTGCACAGTAAGAAGCGCCGGCTCAGAAACGACAAATGAACTGATCAGTACAGCGCTGTTATTATCTGTAACCGTAATGGTATAAGTACCCTGTGTTAGTGTTGTGATATCTTTGCCAATAACCCCGTTGCTCCATTCGAATAAGTAAGGAGTTACACCTCCGCTAACCGTCAGATAAATGGCTCCATCGGTATTTCCATAGCACGACACATGAGATACATCAGAGGTAATATTAATCACACCCGGCTCAATAATGCTGACCGTTGAAACAGCCGAACAGCCTCTGCCATCGGTAACGGTAACCGTATAAACACCTGACGGCATATTGCTTATAGATTGTGATGATGCGCCGTTACTCCATGAATATAAATACGGAGCAGTACCGCCTGTAGCAGATACGGCAGCGATTCCATCACTTCCGGCAAATACCGACACATGGGTAACAAATGACAAAACAGAAAGAGCAACCGGTTCAGTAATCATTACAGATGCGCCGGAGAAGCAATTTTTACCATCAGTCACTGAAAGAAAATATGTGCCTGTCGCAGTATTTGACAGATTCTGCAAATTAACGCCGGTGCTCCACTGATAAGAATAAGGAGAAGTACCCCCGTAAACAATTGCAGCAGCATTACCATCGGTTAACGACCGGCAAGAGACAGAAGTAACAGCAATTGAAACGCTAAGCGCAACCGGTTGTGAAACAACATATCCGCCCACGGTGCGGCAATTATTTTTATCAGTAACAGTAACAAGATACGATCCGGATGTAAGCATATTAATATCCTGAGTTGAACGGCCATTGCTCCAAATATAATTAAACGGTGCAGTGCCGGTCGACACAGTAATATCAATAATTCCCGATGACTGACCTGCACAGGCAACATGAGTAACAGCAGAAGAGGTGATCAGTGAAGAAGGGCAATTGGTGCAATTATTGGCAGCCCAGCAAACGGCCTGGTCAAAGAGTTTACGTCCCATTGCTGTCAACTCAGTATTGAAATCAGGAGCCGGCAGATCCCATCCTCCCCCATTAAAATGACTAAACGGAATGGCAACACGACGCGCAGGCGTATTAAATCCATCATCCATTAAAGCGCCCGATTCGTAAACCACCACGGCCCCATCTCCGGCATGGCTTCCATACTTCATACGTGCAAGCGTTTGGCCGGAAGCTAAAGGTGTGATCCAGGTCAGATATGAATTATTGGAAGGAACCATAACAGCAACATCGCCCGGCACAAATCCGTAGGTAACAGGATGAGTATTATTAACAATATTAATCATTACCGGCTTATTGGAAGGAGTATAATTATCAGCACCACCGGCATCATCGCACATCTCCAGTTCTTTATATACCCATGCCGACATCATGTCCCGCACATAAGTCATAGCCACGATGGGTTGTGTTGCTGTACGGAATGCATTATTAACATCATTTACATCACCCGAAATAATAATTACATCGGTACATGCCAATTCAGCACCAATAGCGCTGTTGTATTGTTTGAATAACACCGTGTAACCAAGCGTATCACGTAACCTGTCGCGCATAGTCAGCTCATGATCGGTGAGCGATGCCGTGTTAGCCACCTGCAATATCGCCTGCCTGCCCGAAACACTAACATTAACAGCAACCGAACTAATATTTCCTGTACCACAATAATCGGTAATAGACACACCAACAGTTCCACTGACAGCACCACCATACGAGACATAAATTTCATTTGTATTCGAAGACCCGAATGCGCCCGGAGGTAATATCCAGTTATATGCAATGGCGCCCACCCATGGTGTAACCGAATAAATAAATTCGCCGGGACATAATCCATTTT
>CAZRNJ010000192.1:4241-5180 GCA_964601385.1 uncultured Bacteroidales bacterium
TTCCTGCCCTGGGCTTGGTAGCGTTATTATCTACACGAATAGTTTTAGACACTTTTTTACTTACACCACACTCACCAATTGCAAACGCCTGAATTATATATGTTGAAAGATCAGTTGTACCATTAAATTTCAGCGTAACATAATTTAGAGAATCAGGGCCGACGATCTGTATTTGCGGAGGTACTACCCATCCGAATTTAACTGCATCGGCAGATAAAGGGACAGTATAAATACCGGTATAATTCTGGCAAACCGTATCGCGTCCGGCAATAGATGGCGGCGTTTTTGGAGGATATTCAGTCATTTGTACCAGCAGGCGGCTGGCTCCGAAAATACGGTCGGATGTGTCGCAGTCATTTACTGTCCGCACAATAATTTCATTCGTTGTTGCAGTTCCGAAATCAATAGTTACCGATGTGCCCGTAATCACGGCGTTTTGATTAGGAGCCGAAGGATACACAAAATGAGTGCCCAATGGTATTTCCCATAAATAACCAAGAGCTCCGGGAACAGGATCAATATGATAAGATTGAACGGTCTTGAATTTGCAGGCATACTGATTACCAAAAATCGGACCGGGAGCCGGCGCGTTACCACCGATGGTAAATGGCGGCAATTCGTTGCCCGTTTCGGAAGGACTCGTTGATACCACGCGGATTTTATAATTTGATCCCTGCAATAGAGGACGCGGCAACACAGCCGAAATAGTTCCGCCGGTAATTGCATTCACCTGGCCAATAACTGTAGCATCAGCAAATGAACCATACGCATTGGATAACTGGACAATAAAACGATTATCCGGATTAAACACTCCGGAAGCAGTAAATGCGACAGTAATTGCGCGACCGGGACAGAGCATACCCATTACGGTATCGGTAGTAATTGATTAAATTCAACAAATAAATGCAACTTAATTAGAGGAAAATAGAATTAATATTT
>CAZRNJ010000193.1:0-5076 GCA_964601385.1 uncultured Bacteroidales bacterium
GCCGATACACTAAATAATCTCACTCCGTCGTGTGAATACGAGGTTATGATTTCGTCATTATGCAACTCTTCATCCGATACCAGCGTCTGTTCTTCTTCTTTTCGATTCTCAAATGCTGTCCCGGGATATTATTTCCGTAATAATAAAAATGTAATCTACCTTACCGGCAATCAGAGCATCCCTGATTATATCCGCTTTGATACTGTCGTAATTAGAAAAAATTCTACTGTTACACTTAACCGCCATTTGTTTGTGAATACGCTCGTTATTGTGGATACGAATGCAACATTGAATCTCGATAATTTTGCTTTGTATGGAAATTGTGATTTGTATGTTCGTCCCTATGCTACATTGCGTTATTCGCATTCATACATAAAAGGAAATCCTGTTAAATATTTTAATTGTCTGCGTAATCGTCGTCAGTTCATCAATTCTTTGTCAAATATTATTTTGAATGGACGTTTAAATGGTAATGATGGCCAGATTATTGATGATAATTTTCCATCCCGGGTTTTTAATCTTACTTTGGCTGCAACAGGGAGAATATCCTATAAACGGAATCCTGTTGAAGTAACCGGTTCGTTCATTAATTATTCTCAAAATATTGAGGGTATTGATGGGAAAATATTAGTACGCGGAACATCTATTCAAAATTATAATCCATCTGTGTTTATTAATGGTGATGTTGAAATATCAGGTAAAAATATCGTTTGTTCAGGTACATTCCCTTTCAGGTTTAATAAATTGTTTCTGAAAAAATATACCGATACGGTTTTGTTAACTTTTAATAATGATATTGAGGTAACGGGTGATTTTGGCCTCGATAACTCATTCCTGGTATTGAATGGTCATTCTTTAACCGTACCCGGAATAAAGAGTACAGGCAGCCAGATTATTGCCGAAACCGGCGGTAGTGTGGTGTATAACCTGCATGATTATTCGACTTTCTTAATCCCTTTCGGAAAAGGCAGAAATAAAGAATTTTTGCCCGTTTGTTTCACTCCTGTGAGGGCTATTCTTACTGATTCGTCGCGTATAATATTTAACTTTCGTGATGATACTGTCCCGGGCATGGGAGCTGCACCGGTAAATTTCATTTCCCGGTATCTCTATACAAATACATCAGCGGTTACTGATCTTAAATACAATGTGGCATTTAATTATTCTGATGCAGATATCAATGGCAAGGAGAATCTGCTGGAGCAACAGATTCTTTCAGCCGGTACCTGGTACAACTCATTTTTATCTATTGATTCGGTTAATAATAAAGTGAAATGGAATGGACTTGAACGCACCGGTTATATTACAGCCGGCAATTTTCTGGGTTTTAATTCTGCTGCTCCGCAATGCCTCTCGGTACGTGATATCACAACAAATACTGCCGTTGTGTCGTGGTGCTTTCCGTCTAATGAAGTGGTTCAATGGAGTGTTAATTATAAGTCGCTTACCGATTCTGTATGGTCGTCTTTTGGCTCTGCCACGAAAGAAGCAGAATTGGATTCACTCACTCCGGCAACTCAATACATGGTTTTTATCAGTACTAATGAAAAAGCAAGTTACGACACAATTGTAAATTCCGATACATTGGTGTTTACTATGCTGTCTGGCTCCTGTAATCAGCCGGTGGGTTTTGGATGGTCATCCGCTCATACTTCCTCGGCCTTGATTAAATGGGACGGCGGTGTCCCACCGTTCAGGGTTGAAATGTGTCGCGACGATTTGGGATGGTCGTCGAAACAGGAATTTACATTGTCTGATACATTCTTGCTTTTATCCGGTCTGCAGCAGGAATATGCCTATCGCCTCAAGGTCTTTTCTGTTTGCAATGCAGTGTCCGATTCAATAATGGTTTTTCCTTTTGTTAGTGGATATGACTCATCTCTGCAGGAACTAAGGATTAACACCGACCGCATTATCCCGTTCAACCGTAACTTCAGAAAAATTGTGATTGAGAAGGGTGGGATAGGACGGATGATGCAAAATTTAACATTTATTGATACGTTGCTTATAAATAAGGGAGGACGTCTGGTTTGTGATACATTCATCCTTAATGGTTTTGTATTTGTTAATTCCGATTCATCATTTATCGAAAGTAAACATACTGCCGGCTTTATGCTTTCAGCTTATGATGGTAATATTCAAACTATAGTACGCAACTTTAATGTGATGGCCAGATATGTTTTTAATGGCGAGTCCCCTCAACAGATGGATGATTTTCTTACAGCTTATAATTTTATTACAATTGATAATCCGACAACTGTAAAAGCTCCTCCAAAAAATTTGAACATCGGGGGGCAGTTATTAATCAATAAAGGTGTGTTTTTATTTGATCCTTATAACGTACGGCTGACTATTAATAAAAGTGCTAAACTGATCAATCACTCCGGCCCCGGGGCATTGAATTACCATAAATGTTTTCTTAAAATGAACGGTGGTGATAATGGGTCTGCCAATATGGCTGTGCTCGATGGCAGCGAACAAACATATGTTGATTCATTTGCCATTGATGGTTATGATGTGGTAATCTTAAAATCACCATTGCGTATTAATAATAAACTAAACATGATCATCAGTGATGGAAAGGTGGGGCTGAATTTGGGTATTAAAGTTGATAGCGCTTCGCTTATCCTTGACCCCGGATGCAGTATCGTAAATTATGGCACTACTCGTATTATTACAACGCGGGGTGGGAGAGTAGTGTTAAATTATGATGCTGCTTTGTTAGATAAAAAGATTTTTATTCCTATGGGTGATAATAGCTATTCTAATTACTGTCCTGTTGATTTTACCCTGCACTCCGGAAGTATCATTAATCCCGGCTCTTTTGTTTCTATTAGTATGGTTTCGGGGAGCGCTCATCCTTATAATGATACTGCTACTCCTTATCTTAAAAGATATTATTCTGTTCTTGGTAATAACATTGGTACGCCTCTCTATTCGGTTGCGTTGGGTTATCTTTCTGCTGATATTGTCGGATCGAAGTCGCTGTGCTATAATGCCCGCTGGGATTCGGTCTGGTATTATTATTCGAAACTCGACAGTTTGAATAACAAAATGATTTTTGATAGCATTACTTGCTGGGGCGATTTGACTGGGAGAGAAATTATTTTCCCACAGTCAGTAAATTCATTATTGACTGAAAATGGTCTGTTTTCTGTTTATCCTAATCCTTCCGGAGGTACAATTAATGTGCTTGTTCCGCAAATCATACCTGGTTTCTGCGGTGAAATATTTAATGCCGATGGCAAACTTATAAAATCCTTCGGTATCGAATCCCATAATACCACTGTTAACCTTACCGCATTACCCAATGGGATATACCTTATCCACTGTTTTTCAGCCAATTCATACCAGGCATCCAAAGTATTACTGATTAAAAAGTAAAAATTCTTTTTTTTACATTAAATTTTCATAAATTTGTTTAATTAATCTTTGGTTATTAATTATTAAATTTTACGGTATGAAAAACAGCAGTATCCTTCGTTTTGTTTTGACAGCAACTGTTTTAATCTCTTTTTGTTGCTCCTTTCTCAAAGCCGAAAACCTGATTGTTGATAACGACACATTATATAATGTATCAGGGGCCTACGATACCATTATTGTTCGTAATAACGGGGTAATTTATGCTAATTATCCAGGCGCAACCAAACTTTTTTTACTTGAATCGGGCGGCAGGATAATTGGGCGACCGGGATACCAGTCATGGATAGGTGCTTCCGGTATCCCTGTTAGAATAGTTAATAATTCAGGCCCTAATGCTTTTGATAGCATTACTATTAGTTTACAAAAAGATAATTATGCTGTGCCTATCGGCGGAAAATACCCAAGCACAATTTATGGTCTGTTCTCTGGATGGAGTACCCGCAGCATCCGGATGGATACAACGCTTACTATTACCGGCAGAATTTATTGCGCTAATGATATTAAGATTCAAACTAATGGCAACGACTTGATCCTCGGCCCCGATGCTTATTTTGAAAAACCGGTGGATAATTCCGCTGCTATTGTCCTTGAAGGTGATGGCAGAGTGATTAAAAAAATCCGGCCCGGTGGTTTTTATATTATTCCTGTCAGTGAATCGGGATATGGCTTTCCTGTTCGTACCGATATTATCGTTCGAGTCAACCCGGGAGCTGTTTTGGGCACCGACCCCAGTATTATCCTTAAAGTGCACTCCGACAGCATCTACGAGGCCGGAACCGGTTTAGCCCTTACGAATTATCTCAAAAAATTTGTATCTGTTGAATTTTCTGATGTTCCTTCTCCCGACTTTGACATCAGCATGGAAGTGTCACAGTTTGATCTGGATAAAGTAGGCGATTATAACCAAATGCGTAATTGCTGCTGGAACGGCTCATCATGGGAATATCAAAAACCGCTTAATTGGCTGCGTACTACTGTTACTGCTTCAGAACAACTGTTTGTTGAATGGAAGAATCTGAAGGTGAACAGCGCCATTATCACTGCAGGCCTTGATTTTGGACGGAATACTCCCGGATGCTATCCCCCAACTAATGTGCGGCTCTCACAAATAACTGATAACACTGTCCGTGTTTTATTTGATACGATTACTCTGAATAGCTATAAAATTTATTACCGCCAAAAAGCGACTTCTCCCTGGAGTATTGCTATCCCTGCAAAGAAACGTAGCGAAGATACGTTATCAGGACTTACTGCTTCCAAAGCGTATGAAATACAGATGAAATCTATTTGTAAGTCAGGGGCCGATTCCAGTTCTTTGACAGACATTATTACATTTAAAACATCATTACCAAATTACCGATACAACAATAACCGTAATGTGTTTGTTATTAATAGCGGCCTTACCGATACCATCCCGGGTTATATCCGGTGGGATAGTATCATTGTAAAAAAGAATGCCACAGCTATCGCTAATTGTGATATTGTTTTTACTACGCCAACTTCTAATTTTGGCGCTTTCATTGTTGACACTGCTGCAACTCTGTATATGTATACCTATGGTCAGTATGGCGCTAACAGCATATATGTGAGAGCGCAGGCAAACCTACATTATGGAATGACGTATCTCAAGGGTTCTCTTATTAAATATTATTC
>CAZRNJ010000194.1:0-5073 GCA_964601385.1 uncultured Bacteroidales bacterium
TCACTGTACATATCATTGAGACAATGAATAAACTCCTGCTCGCACTAAGTATATTGATATCTCTTTGCTATCTGACGGAAATTATTTTTGCGTTCCTTTCGGGTAATGAAGCAGAACGCGTAGTGTTTGTTCAGCGGCTGAGCGGAAGTCAGATTTATTCCTTTTATCCTATGATCCTGCTGAATAGCATTATGCCTTTGCTTTTTTGGTTTAAGCGTGTTCGTCAAAGTATGGTGTGTACTGTGATTATTTCGTTGTGTGTTTTGGCAGGTATGTGGCTTGAACGCTGGATTATTGTTAATGGTTCGCTGAGCGTTGGCTATTTTCGTATTCATTCGGTTAATTATTTTCCTTCGTTTATTGAGATGGGTATTTTTGCCGGCACGCTGGGATTTTTTATTTTGATGATGACTTTAGCTTTTCGTTTTTTACCGATGGTTAGTATTTACGAAATCAATAAGCAACATGCAAACTAAGAAATATAGAATTGAAGAGTTTAATAACCGTGAATTGTTTGAAGCAGCAGCGCATCAGAGCAAATCGCTCATTGATATACGGATGCCGGCCGGTGAAGTGCCGGATGATTCGATTTCCGGTAAAATCAGATATCCGCATTATCCGTTCAGGTATATTTTGTGGATTTCGGCTTTGATGGCTCTTCTGGCGCTTCTTTTTCAGATATGGGCGACTACAGTTTCTTATCCGTTGTTCTTTAGCGGAAAAAATCCTTCTTCATGGATTTTATATATCCCTTTTGCATTTGAACTTTTTGTTTTTTTTGCCGTGGTTGCCGCAGCAATTGTCGCTTACAGCAGAATGTATATGTTCAGATTTGATTTTAACGAAAACAAATATTATGTCATTTCAAAAGAAATACAAGAATAAAATTGTTGCGTTTATTATTGTTACTGCGGCCTATACATTGCTGTTGCATTATCATAGTCCTGCTGCTCCGGCTGTGTTTATTCTTGTTTCGATGTTTTTTTATGCAGGGCCTTTTTTTAAGGCCATACATTTTGTATCCCATTCGCGATGGCTTGATACAACTGTTCCGCTTTTTGATTTTGTTGAGCATTCAACGATGTTGATCTGTACCACTGGTTTTATCCTGGGGTCATTCTTTTCCTGGTGTTTAGCTCCTCTGCCGGTGAATCTGTTCAATACAAATTTGCCTGCAATCATCTTACTGATTTTTCAACTTATCCCTCAGAATGTTTTTTCAAACCGTCATCATTTGTTTTTGTTGTTTTATATGGCTGTGCAGATTTTTATTACGGGCTGGCTGCTGTTTCATTTTTCCGATTTTTCTCTTTCTTCTATTTTATGGTTCTATCTTACAGCTTTGCAGCTAAAAGCAGGTATGGCTTTTTTTATTATCCGGCTGCGTATCATGCAAAGTAATATTTTGTTTCAGAATACTGAACTCTTCAGACGTTACCTGTTTAGTTTTATCCTGATTTCGGCATATTTGTGGTATACATATCTGCTTACCGGCTACTATGTAAACCTGCCGGAGCAGATTTTTTATTTTAAGCATCTGTCGTTGTTTTGGATCAGCTTTCTTGCCGTGTTTCTGTTTCTTATTCCATTTCTGATGCTGCTTCCCTATTCATTTATTCATGAAAAAGTAATTCTTCCTGTGGCTGCATACATTGTTATTGCCGGAGTATTTGCAGAGGTTTCTCTGTTATTCAGTTTTAAGTCGCTGATCATTGTTGCTTTCCTTGGATTTATTTTTTTAATTATGCACATTGCAAAGTGGCGCAGTTTTTTCTTTTTTTTTGTATGTTGTTTTATTATTTCCGGTTGTGGGCATGATCCGGCATCTCCCGGTTATAATTATTATCCCGATATGTTTGCAAGGCCGGTTGCCGGCGCTTTTGATACCTGTTCTTTTTTCCGGGACTCGTTAGCCATGCAGATTCCAATTAAAGGAACTGTTCCGCGTGAAATGATCCCTCATCCTTTCCTCAAAACAGAGCGGGATCTGGCCAAACAACAAATTGCTGAACCCATCGTGCCTGATAGCGCTGCAATCAGCAGAGGTAGGTTACTCTATTCCTTATGTTGCAGGAACTGTCATGGAAGCAGGGGTAATGGACAAGGTTTTCTTTATACATCTAAACTTTATCCGCAGTTACCGGCTGATTTACTTTCAGAAAAGATTGATTCTGCTACTAACAGTGAGTTATATCATGTTATTACCAGGGGCTTTAATCTGATGGGCTCACATTCGGCCATGCTTAAACCAAACGAGCGTTACGAGATAGTGACGTATATCCGGTTTCTGAACGATTCGGCAGATACTGCTGGTTTACGCTAAAAATAATTTATTCAGATTATAATCAAATTCGCGAAAGGATGGCGTTAAAAACCGGCATGTTTATTCATTTTGGCATAAACCGCGATTTTGCAATAGAAATTCCTTAGATACTATAAAACCAACATTTCTATTACATTAACGCGGTAACCCCGTCTTAGAAAATCTTATAGTTAGCAATTAGCTAACGATTAGATTTTCAAGAGCGTTTTTCAGTTGAAAATAATCAACTGAAAAATCCGGGATAAAGAGTGGAGTGACGGCATAGCCGTTTCTGCATGGTTTTTCGGGAAAAAGATTGATAACGTTCAATGGTGCCGGGTGGCGAAAGCTGCCGGGTGGAAGATAAATTTTTAGTTAATTTTATTATCTTGCCCCAAAATATTACAGAGATGAGGGAAGGAAGAAGAGAGTTTATTAAGAAGACGGGTATTGTGGCTGCTGCAGCAATCCTCGCACCGCGTGTTGTTCATTCGCAAAAACAAGGAATTACCGATAATGAAATTGTCGTGCCTGCAGCCCCGGGTCCTACACCCGAGCAGCGTAACTGGATGGATCTGGGCTTTGGCATGTTTATTCATTTTGGTATCAATACTTATTATGATATGGAATGGAGCGATGGCACACTTGATCCGTCAAAATTTAATCCGGTGCAGCTCGATACCGATCAGTGGTGCCGCGTGGCCAAAGAGGCAGGGATGAAATATGTTGTGATCATTTGCAAGCATCATGATGGTTTTTGCAACTGGCCTACAAAACTGACGAATTATTCTGTTGCTGCAACTCCCTTCAATGGCGATGTGATTGGCGACCTGGTTAACTCGGCTAATAAATATGGACTAAAGGTGGGAATGTATTATTCTCTGTGGGACAGGCACGAAAAATCGCATGATACTGACGAGCCGAAATATATTGATTTTATGAAGGGTCAGTTGTATGAATTGCTGACGAATTACGGACCGGTAATTGAAATGTGGTTTGATGGTTTCTGGAAAAAACAACAAAGCGGATGGCTGAAGAAAATTGATGATACAACCGGTGAAAAGGTTCAGCACGAAGAGCAATCCAGAGAAAGAGATGAAAAATTTATCCGTGCCTGGCGCATGGAAGGTGCTTACCGATGGCAGATGGACCATGTTTATCAGTTCATCAAGTCGTTACAGCCCTCATGCCTGGTCATGAATAATTCAACTACTGCCTATCCGGGAGTACCGCTACATCCTGTGGATATCCGCAGCGGTGAAAAATATACCACGCCCAAAAACGATCAGAAAGTGTGGAATTGGCTCGGCAAGGATATTTACCTGCCGATGCAGATCGAGACAACCATGTCGCAGAAAGGTAATAAACAGTTCCCGACAGGAAGCTGGTTCTGGCACCCTTTGGATCATTCAGTGGCATCAAAAGAGCAGATCATGAATTATCTCTCAGTGGCAAAAGAAATGGAAGCTAACCTGTTGCTAAACTGCGGTCCCATGGATACAGGACGGTTACGTCCCGAAGATGAAAAAACATTGTTAAATTTGCTGAAATAACCGATTAAAATAACTAAATCAAAAAAAACATGAATCGTCGTGTATTTGTATCATTAACCGGTATCGCCGGTGCTGGCGCTCTGTTTGCGCAACCCTTGAGCGGTTTGCCTATAGTGCAGCCCGGGAAAAAGATGAAACTGGCTGTTGTCGGCACCGGAATCCGTGCCCTTGGTTTCTGGATGAAAAATGTGAACAAGAAATTTGGCGACTATACCGAATTTGTTGGGCTATGCGATATAAATCCGGGTCGTTTGCAATTTGCTAAAGAGAATGCGAAATTTTCATGCCCTGTTTTTACCGACTTCGAAAAAATGGTGCGCGAAACAAAACCCGACACAGTGATTGTTACTACGGTGGATTGCTTTCATCATGAGTATATTATCAAGGCAATGGAAATGGGTGTTAATGTTATCACTGAAAAACCATTAACGACTGATGAATCAAAATGCCAGCAGATTCTCGATGCAGAGAAGAAATATGGACGTAAACTCACAGTTACCTTTAATTACCGCTATGGGCTGATGTTTACAAAGATTAAGGAACTGCTGGCGCAGAACCGGATTGGTAAAATCACTTCAGCCGATTTTCACTGGTATCTGAACACCGATCATGGTGCGGCCTATTTCCGTCGCTGGCATGGTTTGCGCGAAAAAAGCGGCACTCTTCTCGTGCATAAATCCTCTCATCATTTCGATCTGATGAACTGGTTTCTCGACTCCGAACCGGAAGAAGTTTTTTCCTATGGATCGCTCGATTTTTATGGACGAAACGGTAAATTCAGATCAGAAAAATGCCGTGGATGTCAATACTCTGGCCAGTGCAAGTATTTCTGGGATATTACAAAGGATGAATATCACATGAACATCTATGCCAATAACGAAAAGTATGATGGTTATATTCGCGACAGATGTGTGTTTGGCGAACATATCAATATCTATGATAAAATGGCTGTTCAGGCAAGGTATGCCAATAATGTCAATTTGAGCTATTCACTCACAACTTATTCCCCGTATGAAGGATGGCGCATCGCCTTTAATGGTACCGAAGGACGTATTGATGCATCGGAAGGTATCCCGTGGGAAGCTGCCCAAAAGATTGATCAGCGTTCGTTGCATGATAAAGAGATGAATCAGGATTTAAACGAAGCATCAAATCAATTTGATCCTATTATGGTGATGGATAATTTTGGCGATTATGAGATTGTTAAAGTGCCCAAAA
>CAZRNJ010000195.1:0-5071 GCA_964601385.1 uncultured Bacteroidales bacterium
AGTGCGCTGGTAAAAAAATGAGAAGCATCAACTTCAAGTCCAAGCCGCTCCAACATTTCACTTAATTCTTTTGGGGTGCGTTCGCTTGAATTGGTAAGAAACAAAAACTTCTTATTCTCTGCTTTCAGCCATTTAATAAATTTGTTAACACCCGGCAATAGTTTATTGCCGTGATAAATAACCCCATCCATATCACAGATAAAGGCCTTTTTTGCTCTGATTTTTTGTATAAACTCCTGTTCTCTTGCCATGGTTACATTAATTTGTTGCAAATATAATTAAACGGAAGACGAGAGAAATTATTTTGTAGATTTGTATCTGGTGCGTTAACATTTATTAACATACAGCAAAATGAAAGAGCCGGTAGTTTTTTTTACAGATTTTAATACAACAACAGAACGTAACATTGAGACCAAGTTCAGGGAATTATTAAAACAGGCAGGCATAGGATCAATGCATTTGAAACAAAAAATCGTTGCGTTGAAAATGCATTTTGGAGAGCCCGGCAATTTGGCTTTCCTTCGTCCCAATTATACGGCCTGGGTTGTTGATATTATAAAAAAGATGGGCGGTTTACCATTTGCCACCGACTGCAACACCTTATATAAAGGCAGACGCTCCAATGCTGTTGATCATCTACAGGCAGCAGCAGAGAATGGTTTTAATGCTCTTACGCTGGGATGTCATGTCATTATTGGCGATGGACTGAAGGGGACTGATTACCGTGAGACAGATATCCATCTAAAGCACTGTAAGACTGCAAAAATAGGGACAGCCATTGCCGATGCCGATGTTTTAATCACCATTAACCACTTCAAAGGCCACGAAATGTCGGGGTTTGGCGGATGCCTGAAAAATCTGGGCATGGGATGCGGATCAGTGGGCGGAAAACTATTTATGCATTCCGACTCCCAGCCAGGAATTAACCGCGAGAACTGCACGCGCTGCGGCACATGCTTCGATCATTGCGCATATAATGCCATACAACCCGGACCCGATGGTATTGCAGCAATTAATTATGATTTATGCACCGGATGCGGCCAGTGCATCGCCGTGTGCAGATACGACGCCGCTCATGTACAATGGGACGCTGTTTCGATGCAGGAGAAAATGATGGAATACGCTTTTGCAGCCGTAAAAAACAAACCAGCCCTTCATCTCAATTTTCTTACAGATATCTCACCCAACTGCGATTGCTGGCCAAACAATAATCCGGCAATCACACCAGACCTGGGTATACTTGCATCATTTGATCCGGTAGCAATTGATAAAGCATCGGTAGATATGATCAATACCTCTCCCTGGTGCACCGGCCATCATAACAACGGACAGGATAAATTCAAATCCCTATACCCGGACACCGACTGGCGCAAAGGGCTTGATTATGCCGAAAGCATCGGATTGGGAAAACAAAAATATAAACTAATTACGGTGAATTAACAGAAAACTCTTTTTGAATAAATCCAGATTAATCAGTCCGATATTTTTATTGACGAAAAGCAGTAACAATTATTTCACAAATCACAAATTTACATGGTTATTTTGGGAATGGGTAATAACCAATAAATATAAAAATCAATCGGCTCTCCTATTTCGGACAGAATGTTTATTTTTACAGCCCTAAAATAATTGATATGACCGAACTGATTGCAACACTGATAGATTTTATCATTCATATTGACAAACATCTGGTAGATATTGTCAATAATTACAATACATGGACTTATCTGATCCTATTTGTCATTATTTTCTGTGAAACCGGATTTGTAGTCACTCCATTCCTGCCCGGCGACAGTTTGCTGTTTGCGGCCGGAGCCATTGCTGCGGCTGAAGGAAATCCGATAAACATCGGGTTGCTGGTGACGCTTCTGATGATCGCGGCTTTCAGCGGTGATAATACCAATTATTTTATCGGTCGCTTCATTGGAAAAAAAGTATATGAAAAAGATTACCGGCTGATCAAACGCAAATACCTTGACCGCACGCATGAATTTTACGAAAAACACGGGGGCAAAACACTCATTATTGCACGCTTTATGCCCATCATCCGTACCTTTGCTCCCTTTGTAGCTGGTGTAGGAAATATGGCTTATCCGCGATTCCTGTTTTACTCTCTCACAGGAAATATCATCTGGGTCAACAGCTTCAGTTTTGCAGGTTACTTTTTTGGAAATATCCCTTTAGTTAAAAAGAACTTTACACTGGTGATATTTGCCATCATAATTGTATCGCTTGTTCCGCCCCTTATCACGGTACTAAAAGAAATATTTGGCCGGAGAAAAACATAAAAGCAATTTCATTGTATACCATTTTATTTTAAGTGGGTTATAATTTAGTTATGCCAAATGGGAGATTTGCACCATCTTCAAATTATGCGTATCTTTAATTAAAACAAAACTAATGAATAGATACAGTATATATCTTAACACTTCTGTACCAAACTTTTTGTTTGCGGACGATTCACCTGAAAAAAATGGAGACTACAAAGGAATTCTTTGAAACTTCATTAAACCAGGAATATACAGATCCTTTATATCAGACGTGGTATTAGCAGAAATAGACGACATGAGCGACACTGAAAAAAACAAAAGCTATTAAAAGTCATTGAGGACTATCCCATCGAGATTATTGAGATCAAAGACGACGAAGGAAAAGAAATACAAGATTTAGCTTATAAATATATCGACCACGGGATTATTCCAGAAAAAAAGGAGGCAGACGCTCTGCATATTGCAATTTGCATAATCAAGAGACTTGATTTTCTTGTGAGTTGGAATTATAAACACCTTGCAAACGTTAATAGAGAAAAACGCATCAAAATTGTCAACTATGAAAACAACTATAATCACGAATTTAGAATAATAACACCACCAGAATTAATTGACTATGGAAACTAAAACTTCAAAATCGCTGGAAGAAGTCTGGACGATGAAAGACAATCTTCATAAAGAATTAAGTACTATTCCCAAGACAGATCATCTGAAATACATACAAAATAAAGTTAGACATATTTCAGATCGAATGAGAAAGAAACAAAAAGTTTGAAAGCCACTTTGCCTAATAAACGCTAAAAAATGCGGGGCTGAGGAGTAAACATTCAGACATGTAGACGAAACAAACACCCCGTTCGGTGGATAGTTTGACGTTTGAAAACCCCGCACTTTGTTTAGTGTCAAAACGTTTGATGGAATTTTTGGAATTATAATATTGTTCTGGTGCCATCCATATAATACTGAAAGCTACCATTAATTTAGTCCATTTACAGTGGACTATTACAATTACACAATCGGCATTACTATTATCCCAATCAGAATTAACCCAGTTAATTTTCTCTACAGAGACTTCTACTGAATAAATTGGAATTATTTTATTGCCGGAGCCGAAAGGGAAGGTGGCAGTTCATTTGTTCCCCATCCGGAAGGGCTACTGCCCATCGTCAGTTCGAGTACCGATCCGGAAACAATATCACTGTGAGTGATCCATGATCGCTTGTACTCGTTCCCGTTCAGTTTCGCCGATTGAATATACAAATTCGACGAAGAATTATTTTTAGCGATTACTGAAAATGTTTTGCCATTGCCGCAATCCATTTCTATCTTATCGAATAACGGACTGCCAATCAGATAAACATCCTGTCCGGCCACCGGAAAAAAGCCCATGGCGCTAAAAACATACCATGAGGATAAAGCGCCTGAATCGTCCTGCCCCGGCAGTCCGCGGCGCGATGCCGAATATTGCTCAGCCATCAGTTTACGTACCACAACAGCCGTTTTATCCTGGCGCGCGGCATAATTGTAGCTGTAAGGTACGAGGAATAATGGCTCATTAGATAATTTAAACCGTCCTGACGTAAAAAGAAAATCGAGGGAGCGGATAAACTTCTCCTTACTGCCATGCCGGTTAATAAGCCCCTGCATATCATGAGGCACATAGTAACTGTAGGTCATAGTGCCTCCTTCATAAAAATACGGATCGTTCCATGAATCACTCCGCTTCGAGTCCAAAGAAAAATCAGCAAGCCAGTTGCCGTCTTTATCTTTTGCCCAGAAATAACCATATTCGCTATTGAAAAGGTCTAATACCATACCTGCGCGCCGGACATATTTATTATAACCCGGCATATCATTTGCCTGTTTTGCCACCTGCGCAATACAATAGTCATTGTAAGCATACTCAAGTGTACGGGAGATAACGCCATCGGTTGTTCCGGGGAGTACATAACCATAAGTGTTATAATCTAACACATAACGGCCACACAGCTTAGGATTGTCTGATTGCACCTCTGCATTTTTTTTCATCGCCTCAAGTGCCCGTTGCAGATCAATACCCGGAAGCTTCTTCACGATCGCATCAGTGATGACCACATCAGCATTGGTTCCGCCCTGAATATCTGAATAGTCGCCGGCAATCCACGCATCGGGCAGCCAACCGGCATGTTTGTAGATATCGAGCAGGGAGCGTATAACACCCGACTGATGTTGCGGGATGATGAGTGTATGCAGGGGCATAACCGACCGGAACACATCCCATAAACAATAGTGATCCCAGTAATGCGGTTCGGTTGATTGCCAGCGGGGATTTTCACCTGTAACATCAGTTGGCATAATCATGGTATTGCGTAGCGATGAATAAAAAATCACCTGCTGTTCGGCTGTACCGCCAAAAACACGGATACGGCCCAGATACGAATTCCATATTGAATCGGCTGATGCACGTACACGATCAAAATCCCAATGCGCTATCTCGTTAAGATTTTTTCGTGCCTGCTCAATACTTACAAACGATATAGCCACCTTCATCATTACCACGCTATGATTAAGAATTCTGAATCGCAGATAAGCGCCGATATTTTTCCCTTCCTGCAAACTGTCTCCTGCAGAAAAAAGTGTATCGGTATACATTCCAAATGAAGTAAAAGGTTTACTGAATGCCGCTGAAAAATAAACTGTATAGGGGTTCTGCCCTCCCCATCCGCCGGCATAATGACCAAAACCTTCGACATTACCCTGTCCGGTGATCGAAACTAATCCGCCGGTACACCGTGAGTCATTGCTTTTACCACGCGTATTAG
>CAZRNJ010000196.1:0-5061 GCA_964601385.1 uncultured Bacteroidales bacterium
AGTAATTGGTTGTTTAAACCACCAATCTAAAGTTTTCTCTGTATCTTTTACGGAATTCAGTTGGTTTTTCCAATATAGAAGGTCGCTATCAGTTACTTGTCCGAATTCTTCAAGGTTTTGGCTAACGTCAAGCTTTTCTTCATCAATCGGTTCCTGACGGATAATGGCATCAAAGAAATAGGATGTCCGGGGCATACGTGCCGAAGGTGGCACTGATAAGTCGCCTTCGGGATGAATGAGCAGATTACCTTCATTATCGGTAGTGGTATTGAAACTGCCCGGCACAAGTACAACCTGCCCCCAGTGCATTTTCATCTCCCGCCAGTTTTCATTCGGAATACCAAACATATTACATCGCGCCGACAGTCCGATAATATCAACACCAAGTACCTGCTGCAATTCAGCATCTATTTCACCAAGCATCTGATAGGGTTCAACAACCTTAACAGGTTTGTCGGAAAGGCCGAAATATTTGCGCAGTCGTTCTACGACAAGAACATGTATCCCTGTAACCGGTGTCGCACCAAAATCAATCACTGCCTTACCAGTATCCCGGTGGTTAAGCGTCAGATTAAATAGTTCTCTAGAGTTCATTTTTTAAATGATTAAAATTAATGTTTTTTTTCATTGACCGGATGAATGAGATTAATTTTCACTCTCTTTGTGGAATAAGACAAACATTCTATTTATAATAGTACAAGGCAAATAACGGTAAAATGAATTAATGGAAAATATATTTTACAGATATAGATCAAAAGTAATATTATTATTTTTGAGTAAATTTTAAATATGACAAGATATTCGCTTGATCGCAGTAAAATAAAGGTTTTATTACTTGAAGGGATCCATGATAACGCCCATGCCTATTTTAAAGAGCATGGCTATTCATCTATTGAAACTCATCCGGTTGCCCTTGAACCATCTGTTCTTGCCACAAAACTGGCCGATGTTCATATTTTAGGTATCCGTTCGCGCAGTGATATTACTGCTGAACTGATAGCTTGTGCCCGTAAGTTGATAACCATCGGCTGTTTTAGCATAGGCACTAACCAGGTTGATCTGGATACGGCACGGATTAACGGAATACCGGTTTTCAATGCGCCCTATTCCAATACCCGGTCGGTTGCCGAACTGGTCATTGCAGAAATTATCATGCTGATGCGCGGTGTGCCTTTCAAAAATGCTCTTGCGCACAAGGGAAAATGGCATAAGAGCGCTAAAGGTTCTTATGAGGTGAGAAATAAAACATTAGGCATTATCGGCTATGGACACATAGGAACACAGGTTTCTATTCTGGCCGAAGGGCTGGGGATGCGCGTATATTTTTTTGATATTGTTAAAAAATTAGCTATCGGGAATGCTGTTGAGTGTCAGTCACTCGACGAAGTTCTTAAGACCGCTGATGTGCTGACCATTCATGTGCCGTCAACCGATCTGACACGGAATATGATTGGTGACGCACAACTAAAAAAAATGAAAAAGGGAGCATGTCTGATCAATGCTGCACGCGGTGATGTGGTTGATTATAAAGCGCTGGCACACTATCTTGAGAACGGCCATATTGCTGGTGCTGCTGCTGATGTTTTTCCTGAGGAGCCGGCTTCCGAAACCGACCCCTTTATTACCGAACTTCAGAAATTTGAAAATGTAATCCTCACACCGCATATCGGAGGCAGTACACTCGAAGCGCAGGCCAACATTGCTCTTGAGGTATCACATAAAATGGTTAAATATAGCAATACCGGATCTACGCTTGGCGCTACCAATTTCCCGCAAATTGATCTTCAACCCAACGAAACAAAGCAGCGATTTTTACATATTCATAAAAATATTCCGGGTATTATGCAACAACTGAATAATGTTTTTGCATCACGGAAAATCAATATCGCTGCCCAGTATCTTCAAACCGATACTGCTATTGGTTATGTTATTATTGATTCGGAGAGTGAGCTTGAACAGGATTTTCTTGACGAATTACGGAAAATCCCCGGCACAATTAAAACCAGAATGCTTTATTAATACAATTCAATTATTCAAAAAACATGAAAATTGCTGCTCTTTCACTGTTGTCGCTTTTCCTTTTCAGTTCAGCATCTCATTCACCCTTTGATAAAGAACCATTCTTAACTGTTCAAAAAACCGGTTGCAAGGGCAAATGTCCCGTTTATATCATAAAATTTTTTGAGAGCGGGATCATTGATCTGTACGGGGAGAAGAACATCTCACAACAAGGTCATTATCAAAAAACGATTTCATTAAATGAGGTGGAAAAGATCAGAAAATATGTTTTCAAAACCGGATTTTTTGATCTGGACAATATGCTCGGGAGTCCTTCGGCTGATCATTCTCCGGTCTATCTATCGTTCAAACATGCCGGCCAATATAAAACCATCACCGACTATTCGTCCGGTAACAAGGAAATAACAAAAATTCTTGAATTTATCGAACAATACCTCAGGCAGCCGGGATGGAAGAAAATGTGAAGCCCTTTTCTTCAAGGTGATGAATGTACCACTGCACAATGGTTGAATTATAAGCTGTGCGCGGCAATCTTGGCTTCCGGCCTTTGTTTTTCATGTCTTGCATCATCATGCCGGTTATTTCCGAATAATAATGCCAGTCGTGCTTTCTTAGATTCCGTTGCAGGAAATACGCAGGTAATAACGAGCGTATAATATTTTTAAACTGCTGCAGCCGGTATTGCTGTGGTGTAATCTGCCGGTCAGTTGTAAAGAATAACCCAGCCGGTTTGAAATATTCGTTGATCAGAACATCATTATACATCTTTTCGGAGCATTTAAACCTATAGGGCAGCTTACTGAAAAAATCAAGCAATCCGGTATCAAAATAGGGCAACATCAACCGATAACCGAAATAATCATAAACACTACACAACCGGACGGTAAATTTTGATAGTTTGCCGGTCAGATCAATATCTTCATAAATCGAGTAGGGGATGGTGTTCTCCGGATATTGTCGAATGGATTCTATAATCAGTTTTTTTATTTGACGGATATGCTCGTTTCCGGGATATACGAGATTGTATTTATCTCTGATGATTTTTGCTGCCAGTTGCTCAGCATTGTACTGTTGTTTAACCCTATATTTTCGAAGTTGGCTGCCACCCAAAAAATCACCCGAATGACCGGGCATGATAATTGCACCTACAGGAATATTTAGCTCTTCTTTCAGCGCTTTGATTGCAAAATATTCCTGCATAAAAAACATAGAGGTCATTCCTGCTGCATAACCGGCATAATCATAAAACAACGGATCTCTGAGGTAGCCGGCAATTCTCTGTTCGTTATAAATAACCATGTGCCACCGAAGATCAAGAATACCGGCTGTTTTTTTTGATATTTCCGATTCATGGCATCCTTTTCTGCCGTAGGTAAAGCATAAAACATCACCCTTACAATACCTTTTAGCCATCAGTGCAATAAGCCGCGAATCAAATCCTCCGCTGAGTGGTATACATACCGGCCGGTTTCCGGTTGCCTTAAAATACCGGCAGAAAACTTCATCAATAAGTTTTTTGGCTGTCTCATACTGTTTGGTATATGTGCCGCTACAAACCGCAGATGTCGAATAGCCGCCGTACCGCACAGATGTAATGGATGAACTGCTAATCTCAACAACTGTTCCTGCAGTGACAAAGGATACTTCCTGAAGCAGTGTTCCTGTTCCATGTGTATGTCCTGTAGCCAGAAATTCATTTACCTGAAATTGGTCCATCCTCTTTCCGGTAATAACAGACATATCATCGGTAATCATCAGTTTCCCATCATTGACAGTATAATATAACGGGATAGTGCATACCCGGTCAACCGCCAGAAGTATCAACGATGGGGTATGTATTATAACAGAATATAATCCGCTCACATTGCGAAGTATTTCCAATAACTGGTTTTTATTATTGATACGGAAAAAAAGGTCTGCCAAAGCATCATCCGTATAGTAATCGGATTTATACCATAAATGGCCTTTCACATGGCAGTTTCCTTTTGTGTGCCACTTGAAGCCACGGTTACGCAACAGGTGTATGGATGATTCAATTTGCTGTGTCATGTTATAGCTATTGCTTCTTGGTATACTTCGATTATTTGATCTGCCACCACCGGTTCATCATATTTAATCAGGGCACTGGAACGAATATGTGCCGGGTCGAAATTTTTATACTGTTCAATCATCTGCTGCATGGCTGCTGCCAATGACTGGGGATTATTTTTTTCTGCCAGGAGGCCTGTATCCGGTGTAATAATTTTTTCCGGTCCGCCGCAACGGGTTGCAATAAGGGGTAACCCGCCGGCCATGGCTTCGGCTAATACTACACCAAACGCCTCAAGGCGGCTGGATAAAACAAAGCAATGTGCATGTTGTATCTGCTTTAATGTTTCATTGTGCGGCAATATGCCGGTAAATTTTATCTGCTCGGTTAACGATAATGCTGCAGTAAGTTGTTTCAGTTCTTTTTGCTTTGATCCGTCTCCTACAATCACAAGTAGTATTTCCTGTTCCCTTTTACTTAATAAGCCGAATGCACGAATTAAAATATCAACCCCTTTCTCTTCTTCAAGGCGGCAGGCGGTAATGAAAATAAAAGGTCTGTTATCCTTTGAACATAATGGTTGTATTTTAGTACAATCAATCATATTTGGTATAGTGACAATTTTTGATAAGGGCACTTTAAACCGTCCTGTAAGCATTGTTTGCATAGCATCACTAACAGTAATTACCTTTACAGCAGCGCCGAATGCAGCGTTCAGAAACGGATGGAAATAGGGTTTAAAAAATTGATCAGATTCAGGGGTCGAAATAAACCTGCTGCGATGTTCGGTAATAACCATTGGTACATTGTACTTACGACTCAGGAGCGCTCCGGCATATCCAGCCCATAGCGAACTGTGAGCATGAATAAGATCAGGACGGTTTTTTTGCTGTACATATTTATTAAAAATCCGTATCACTTTTGACGTCCATCCCTCGGGTATAAATTGCCCTTCACCCGGCCTCTTGAACCAGTTGCCGCGGACAATCGAGACATTGTGAACAGAATATTTC
>CAZRNJ010000197.1:0-5029 GCA_964601385.1 uncultured Bacteroidales bacterium
GGACTAAATTATAATTCCAAATGGTATAAACTGCAAAATCGCAGTTAAAAAAAAGCCCCTTCGTTGCTGAAGGGGCTAAAAGTTCAAATAAAATTACTGTTTAATGAGACGTTTTTCGACAACTGCTTTACCGGTATCAATCCGGAGAATAAACAAACCCGAATGCAGATCGCTGATGTCAATAGTAATCAGATTTTGGAGAGCCATCACAACTTTTTTCATAACGATACCATTTACATCAATCAGTTCGATAGTTGCAGCAACAGATGGCTCCAGGGTATTAAGAATGCTAACCGTATTATTTGCCGGATTAGGATAAATCTCAATAATTCCGGCAGCAATTTCAGGAACAGACACTGCAGTAACCCTGAACATCCAGGTCACAGAGTCGTTGAAAGCACCAAAAAGATTAGAGACAACACTATCGGGAATATTCACTTTATACACGGTATTCAGTGTCAACGATGGATGAGTAATGGTCAGGCGGTTGCCCAGGACGCTGGCCACAACACCGGCCACGTTTGTGTGAGCAGCCGTATCATAAATACTGATCTGTGTCAGGGCAACACCTGTAAGTGCCAGATTAAAGTCGGCATAAATTGCAACAGCAGGTGAAACACCGGTGCTGTTGTTCAATGGGCTGACCGCAGTGACAGCAGGAGCCGCCAGAGTAGTGAATGACCATGATACTGAAAGATTATTCACAGAATCACCCGCTGATTTAACCGTTCCGGCAGGCACATCAATCTTATAAATATCGCCATATTCAAATGCCGGATGAGCAATTTTCAAAGTATCGGAAGAAATGGAAACTACAATACCGGCAGATAAAGTATCATTCTCTGTAACATTAATAACCCTTACGAGAGAAAAGTTACTTTCAACAATATTTGTATTATACTTAATACCGGTGAGGATAGTATATCCGGTTCCGGTAGCGCCGTTTGAAGGCAAATAAACAGATGGTACCGGGATTCCATCATACGTAGTGAATGTCCATTGTGTTTGCATATTGGGAGCCAGAGTAGCCGAAGCCATAATAGCGCCCTGCGGTACAGTTACCCTGATTTGGCTTGACAGCGGGAATTTAGGATGACTGATGATCAGCGAATCATTGGAGACCGAGCCAATAATTCCCGTAAGCGTATCGGGTACAGTAAGGTTCTCAATCATGATACCGCTGAAGTCAACCGAATCAATGGCCTGACCAAAGGTAACCACAACAGAAGTTGTACTGGCAACACCTGTAGCCGCAACAGCAGGATAAACTGTTGATGCATTAATGATTTCCATAGTAGAGAATACCCAATAGGACAGGTTATTATTTACCGACTCGACAGATGAACGCACCGTGCCGGCAGGGATGATAACCTTGTAGCGGGTATTAAAATTGAGTGTTGGGTTGCCGACAAACAAAGTATCGCCGTTTATTGAGGGAGTAATGGTTGGAATAGTATCGTCGAGAGTAAAATTAATCAGTAATACTTTTGAAAGATTAACCGCTGTAATCGGGCGATCAAAAACCAGGGCAATCTCAGATGAAGGGACCGAATTAGTGGTTCCGTTGCCAGGGATAAACACTGTAGGATTAGGAATACCACTTGTAGTTGTAAACGACCAGGAGATATCATCATTCAGGTATTGATTCGCGATGCTTTGGACAGTACCCAAAGGAACAATAACCTTAATGACCGAAGCAGAAGGCAGAACAGGATGAGCAATTGTAAGCTTTAAACTATCTGTCCCCAACAAACCGGAAACACCTGTAAGCGTATCACCTGACGTTGTATTAATAATCATAATTCCGGAAAAATCAACCGAATCCACTTTCTCGGGGAATATAACCGAAACCTCGTTTGTTACCGGGATATTAACAGCAGCATTTGCCGGCATATAAGCAACTGGAGCAGCCATACGTGATGTGCGGAAACTCCAGGCAATTTTAAAGGAGCACGTATCAGTACCCACGGCAATAGAATTAGCAGGCAGCAATGCAGTATAATTACCAGAACCGGCATTTAAAGCACTATGATTAACGGTCAGCGTTTTAGTACCATTATCCCATGAGCCCGAAACACCCGGAGCCGGAACATTATTATCACCGATAATTGATATCCCCGAATAGTCGAGCATAGTAACACCGGAAGTAAATTTCGCCGAAACGCCGGCTGAGGGTAAAACATCTACCGAACCATTAGCCGGCAATAAAGTATCAATGATATCAATACCGCCGCGAGCAGTAAAATCGCCACCCTCGGTAACTCGATTAAAGGAAATGAAATTAGCTGAAGAATTAACCGGATTAACCGCCCACCAGGTGCCATTATAATAAGAATTTAGCAATGCACCTTCACTTCCAATAATATCAGCATCGAGATAATTTAACCCTACATTCATATCAAGTTGAGAGATATCATTAGGAGTAATATTAATATACCGTGAAAGAGTATTAGGTTCGGCACCATTATTGGGATGTACGGCATCCTTAAGCGTAATATCAACATAGCCGTTTGGTCCGAAAGAATTAAAATACTTATTAAACCGCAGAGTGACATATGTATTATTTCTGGCCGCAGTAGGACTGGTAATCGTATCGCCAAGGGGTAACGTATAATTTACGTCAGTCATAGAGGCATCCAGCATCATACGTATTTTAGCATTTCCTTTCATAGCAATATAATTACCGAAATCGGTAGTTACTTTGCATCCCGGATCGAGCGTAATCGTTGCATTATCGAGAATATAGCCATACATATAGACATTATTGACAACATTGAGTTTTTTAGCAATACGAATATCCGATTTGATAACCGGTTCGTCGTATGTTGAGATAGAAAGTGAGTCAACATACACTAATTGCGGGCCGAGCACTTTAGCGGCAGTACCAGCGTTAAGTGCGCCTCCGCTGAGGACCAGATTTGCTTTTTTATTGTTCAGAGCATTTTCCCCACTGTTATTAACCAGTTTTCCAAGAGGATTAATCATGATACGGGTTGTTTTGGAATGAGTTAACAGCACACCTTTTTCGATTACCAGATCGCGTACATCAAAATTCTTTGGCCAGGTAGTGACTGTAGTAGGATTATCAATAGTAACATAATACATACTTGAAAGGAAATTATCCATCTGTTGGGGCCGGCGTCCGTTAAACACATAATACACCTTCTGTCCATAATTACGGACAGTAGTTTGAATACTGCCATCAAGAGAATCCTTTTGCATAAAGCATTTAACATGAGCCGTTTTGATGGTAGAATTGGAATCCATGGCATGGAAGCAGAAACCGCGAATAACAAAGCTGTCGCATACGAGAATACTACCTTTTTTAACGATTAAACTATCAATAAAAGTGATATCCTTAATCAGACGGCCGGTACCGCCATTTTCAACAAAAATCTTGTTGAAAGTAAACTCATAAGGGATATCAATGGCAGACGTAATATAGAGGTTATTGGTAACCGAATCCCATCCGGGGATGCGGGTATGAAAAATCAACGAATCAGACCATGAACCGCATGCCGATTGCACCCTGGCAATATAGATACGAGCCGTATCAAGGCCGGTGATAGTTTCAACCGTATCAGTGCTGGGCAATGAAGTAGCAGCAGCCCAGCTTTCCCCTAAATGTTTATACTCGATCGTATAATTAGCTGTTCCGCCGGTCCAGCTAAGCGTAGCCGAAGTATAACTCCGGTTAAGCATGTTAAAGCCCACCGGCTGATTGCAGGAACCGCTCATCGTTGTAAAAGAAAGAGTATCGGAACTTCCAATAGTATCGTAACCGGCGGTTTGCGTGGTTGCAACAAAGCATTTATAGGCACTGTTTGAAGACAGACCGGTTAACATCGCGGTAGTGGAATTTACCACTTTGTTTTGCCATGCACCTGCACCGGTCCGGTAGTAAACCGTCCAACTCGTCACACCATCATCAAGGAAATCCCAATCAATTGTAGCGCCATTGGTTGTGATATCCTTAACAGAAAGATTAACCGGCACCGCAGTGTCATAACCGACATAATTGCCGGCAGTGATTGATCCACCGATCGTCAGTCCGTCCCAGGATGCAAGATTATTGAGAGTATCAACATTGCGGTACGAATTAATCCATTGAGCGCCATCATATATAGTGACTTCCATATTTGATTCATCACCACTAACATCAGCAGTTTCATATTTCATGCTGACATTGTATCTGAGATTAGAAAGATAGTAGGGAGTAATTGTAATATAGCGATTAAGATAATCAACAGGAGCAAGCCCCATCTGAGGATGAATCCCTTTGAACATTTCAAAAGTTATATACGAAGAATCGGTAAGATTAGCAGCAGTTGAAACAAAATTAACAGGCAATAAGGTTTGATATACTGCTGTTCCGTAAGGAATAGTAACCAGCCCGTATCCTTTAATCATATATTTAACGATTCCACCTGCATCGCTTAAAATACGGCCATTGGCAAGAGTAATGCCGGAAATGGCAAGCATTTTATTGTTGAGATTAACCTTTCCTACATCAAGAGAAAAGGTTCCTCTGATATTAATATTTCTGTTCAGGGTCAGAATAGCTGTGTCGGCAGTTTTCTTTTTCACAGTAACATTGCCAAAGACCACATCATTTGTGCCATCAACAACACAATTTTTACTGACAAATTCGCAGGCCGGCCGGATATAACAATTCGGAAGATTATTAATAATACCGGAACCGGAAAAACTGATTAAACCGCCACCGTCAATAAAGTTACCTGCCTGAATATACATTGCACCGCCAATCTCAATCGGGTTACGCCTGAATGCAACATTAACTGATGAATTTACATAAAGGTTGTTAACCCTGGCCGGGAAATTATCATCAATAATCTGACCATCGAAACCCGCTTGTCCCCCTTCGAGATAATAGTTGGCATAAGTATTAAAAATTTGCTGACGCGTATTCCGGAACTGGGAATAATATTTAATAAGAGAACCCTTGAGATATGTCATTCCATAATGTAGGTTTGCCTGCGCTCTCACATATATGCTGTTAGCACCATAC
>CAZRNJ010000198.1:0-5022 GCA_964601385.1 uncultured Bacteroidales bacterium
GGGTATTACTTATTCTATTTCCGATTCGTTGGCTATGTCCCGTAATTTAAATATTGCTGCCGGCACTCTCGATCTGAATGGGAAAATTTTCAGGGCAGGCGATAATGCCGGTACCGATTTCCATACCATCAGTGGTACGCTCGAGGTTGATGCCAATGCTCAGTTGCGTATGGGAACCAATTCGGGTTTAACGGTTGCTTCAGGTGGTATTTTTAAAATTGTCGGCGGTTCGGTTGCTACACCGGCTATTATGACCAATCAGGGATCGGGGAACTATAGCATTACTGTTGATGGCGGAACAATCTGGGCGCGTTTTTACTCTATTGAATATATTAATGCATCCGGCGTTAATCTTTATGCTAATGCCACTGTTCATAATACCAATAATTTCTCCGATGGTATCTTCTCTAATGGTGAAGCAACAGGTACCTATTTGCAGTTTGCCAATGAGTTTGGTGGTGATGACACTATTCGCAATATTACGTTCAATGCAGGCCCGTTATACAATGTTACCCGCACTACCGGTACTGATGTCGTCACAATTGTGGATGCATCGGGTGTGCTGGGTTACTATAATTATGAGAATGATATGCTTCCTCCCAATGCCAATACCGGACTGATTCTTTGGTCGCAGATCAATACGCTTACCTGGACTGGAGCTGTTGACACGAACTGGCACGATGCCGGGAACTGGCTGCCTATGATCGTCCCGGATATCACTAAATTTGTGATTATCCCGAATGTGGCTAACGATCCGGTGATCTTTAATAATACGGCTTCTGCGAAAAAAGTTACTCTGAACAGTGGCGGTTCTTTGAAGATTACCCGCGACCTGACCATTGAACAGGATATCTACTATTCGGGATCTGTCGTGGCCTCCGGTTCTCCGGTGATCACGGTGGGCGATAACTGGAACAGCGCATCGGGCACCTTCGTGGCTTCACTGTCGCGCGTGGTGCTTACGGCCGGAGCAGGAACAAAAACGATTACCCCGGGAACCAGCGCCTTCTACGACCTCGATATACAGGCAGGCGCAGGCGCATCCTACCGCCTCGCTGCAAATACTACCGTGAGCCATAATCTCCGTATCATCAGCGGTAACCTGAATAGCAATACACGTGATATGATCATTGGTGGCGGATGGTTCAATACAGGGACTTTCACTGCAGGAACACGAACCGTTACATTCAACGGAGCATCCGGTACGCATGATATTAATGCCGGCGCTTCGGCATTCTATTACTTGACATTGAACAGCGGGAATGGGACTGGTAACGCTACTTTCCGCTTTGCCAATAATACTACTGTTACAAACCGTTTTACACTTACCCGTGGTACAGCCGACCTCTCCCCCGATGGTGGTATAACAAGCTATAATCTTAATATCGGCAACAGGTATAATCAAACAGGCGGTACATTCCTTGCCAGAGCAGGTAATATTACCGTAGTTGAAAACTGGGCTATTACCGGTTCGGGTATTTTTACCTGCGGAACCAGTACGGTTTATATGACTTCGGCCAGCGGTACAAGAAGTATTTCTCCACGCACAAGCCCATTCTATAACCTTACTATCAATGGTGCAGCTACTTTCCGTCTGTCAACCCATACTGATGTCAACAATAACCTGACCATCAATACCGGCATTCTCGATGTTTCAACAGGCCCAAGCTATAATTTGTATGTGGGTGGCGACTGGACAAATAATGCAACATTCAATTGTCGCACCGGTACTGTATTTTTTGATGGTAATGGCGCTCAATTATTAACTAAGTCATCAGCCGAAGTGTTTTATCGTATACAGAAATCAGGAACAGGTACACTTACTCTTGGCAATGAGGTTCAGGTGAACGACCGCATTACAATGGTAAGCGGAAACATCAGCACCGGTGCGAATAAGATAGTGCTGGGTACCGGAGTTGCCAGTATTGGTACTTTGACTTATACAAGTGGCGTGATTATCGGCCGTTTCGAACGTTGGCTCAATGCTACGGCTACTAATTACCTGTTCCCGTTAGGTACTGCCACAAGCAATAATAGCTTCACAATACGCTTTGTCGGAGGACTTACCAATGGTTCACTTATCGGCCAGTTTGTAGCTGCTGACCCCGGGAATTCTGGCTTGCCAATCGTTGAATCAGGACTCGATCTTGTTTACCAGTTTACCGAGGGATACTGGAATATGACTGCTGCTAACGGTCTGGCCTGTACTAATTATAATGTTACAGCAACAGCGAATGGATTCTCCAGTTACTTTATCAATTCCGATACACGGCTGTTAAAGCGTGACAACGGCGGCTCGTGGGCTCCTGCACAGGGTACTCATGTAGATGCTGTCAATCCTTATATCTACCGTAATACTCTAAGTGGTATTTCTAATACGATGGGTTCACAATTTGCTGCTATTTATGCCGATTGTTACGGAGGAACTATTGCTGCCAGCCAGTTTATTTGTTCCGGCTCCGATGTAAGTATCTTCACTAATACGGCTTCTCCGCGTGGTGGCAGCGGCGCATTTACTTACCAGTGGCAGTACAGCAAGAGCGCTACGGCTGTGCCCGGCGATGCAAGCTGGGTTAATATCCCGTCCAGCAATTTCCTCGCTATTGATTATGATACGCTCAATACAACAACTAAATTTATCCGGCGAACATCCGATGTCGGCTGTGTGTCCGATAAATACTCGAACGAGCTAACGGTTACAGTTTATCCAATGCCTTCTGCTGCTATTAATCCTGATGACCCAACCATCTGCTCCGGTGGCAGTTTGTTGCTTGATGGAAATCCATCCGGCGGTTCAGGTGTCTTTATTAACCATCTGTGGACAGGTAGTGGTGTTGATTCTCTCGACAATCCGAATATCCAGACACCAACATTTAACAGCGCTAATATGGGTTCTTTCGAACTCAGGTACAGGGTTACTGATAATAATAATTGTATTGCACGTGATACAATCACTGTCACTGTTAATACAGGACTTACACTTAATTTTACTGTTTTACCTGCTAACGATACTATTTGCGATGGCAGCGCGGGTTCGCTCCGGGTGGATATTTTGACGGGCACTTTGCCATTCTCGTTTACTTATAATGATGGAACAAGTAATTACACATTAAACAACATCAATAGCGATCCATATGACTTCAGCCCTTCTGCTCCTCCTGTATGGATTGCCGGTGTTTATACCAGCTATACTTATAACATTGTAACGATAAGCGATGCAAATGGTTGTACTAATGCGGCTATTGCCGGGCCTACCATCCGTGTTATGAAACGGCCTGTTACCGGCCCGCAGTATTACGTGCCTAATCCGTTCCAGAAGTAGTATTGGTTTTTCCTTGTTTTGCCCTTCTTCTTCAATCAGTTCTCTTTAATATTTATGAACTTGATGTCTTGCTGGTATTTTTTTTTATTTTTGTTCATATTAAATATAAAATAGAATGAATACCCATTTTATTATCCGTCAGAGTGCTAATGCTGCTGACGTTAAAAACTATGATACGGCACGACTGCGTAGTGAGTTTCTTGTTCAGGGACTGCTTATAAATGATGAGGTGAATATGGTTTATTCCCATTTCGACCGTATCATCGCCGGTGGCGCTGTGCCTGTAAAGAATAAACTGCAGCTCGAATCAATCGAACCGCTTAAAGCGGCCTATTTTCTTGAACGAAGGGAGATAGGTATTATTAATGTTGGCGGCCCGGGAAAAATATCAGCAGATAATAATATTTTTTTGCTTGGATTTAAAGATGCTTTATATCTTGGCAAAGAAACAAAATTAGTAGTGTTTGAAAGTGCTGATCCATTAAATCCCGCACGCTTCTATTTCAATTCTACTCCTGCTCATTGTAAATATCCTGATAAGTTGGTAGCTCTGGCAAATGCCGATATTGTTGAGGCCGGTGCTGCCGAACAATCAAACGCACGACGAATCAATAAATTACTTGTAAACAGTGTCCTTAAAACTTGTCAGTTGCAGATGGGTATGACTGAACTCATGCCCGGAAGTGTTTGGAATACTATGCCTCCGCATCTGCATGACCGCCGGATGGAAGTATATTTCTATTTTAATATTCCTGAAGGACAGGCCGTATGTCATCTTATGGGAGAATTGCACGAAACAAGACACATCTGGATGCATAACGAAGAGGCCGTGATTTCACCCGAATGGTCAATACACTCCGGTTGTGGGACTTCAAATTATTGTTTTATCTGGGGGATGGCCGGCGAAAATCTCGATTTTACTGATATGGACAGCGCAAAAGCTACCGATTTAAAATAAACCGGTTTTATATTGAAATATTTATTAACTCAATTTTTTTCTTATGTCATTAAAACTTTTTGATCTTACCGGAAAAACAGCCCTTGTTACCGGAGGTACCCATGGACTTGGAATGTCAATTGCCAAAGGTTTGGCTTCAGTTGGCGCTAAAATCATTATTAATGATGTGTTGCAAGATAAGCTTGATAATGCTATCCGGGAATATCATGAAGCCGGTGTTGATGCTAAAGGGTATATTTTTGATGTAACCGACGAGCCGGCTGTAATTAATGCCATTGCAACGATTGAAAAGGAAGTTGCTCCAATTGATATCCTTGTGAATAATGCAGGAATCATTAAGCGTGTCCCTATGCTTGATATGGATGTTGCCGAATTCCGGCAGGTCATTGATATTGACCTTGTGGGCCCTTTTATTATGGCTCGCCAGGTGGTCAAAAGCATGGTGGCGCGCAAGTGCACAGGAAAAATTATTAACATGTGCTCCATGATGAGTGAATTGGGACGTAATACGGTATCGGCCTATGCTGCTGCCAAGGGTGGTCTTAAGATGCTGACGCGAAACATGGCTACCGAATGGGCTAAATATGGTATTCAGGCAAATGGTATTGGCCCGGGTTATTTTGCTACTGCTCAAACAGCGCCTATCCGGGTGGGCGGTCATCCGTTTAACGAGTTTATTATTAATCGTACGCCGGCAGGCCGCTGGGGCGATCCGGATGAATTGCAAGGTGCTGCTATTTTT
>CAZRNJ010000199.1:0-4984 GCA_964601385.1 uncultured Bacteroidales bacterium
AAATGGGAAGACCTACATTTTATGTATATCGGATGTACATGGAATGTACATTGGGGAAAATCCGAAATTCGAATGCCGAAATCCGAAAAAGAGCAACCACCGATTACGCCGATTTCACAGATTATTCTAACCACAAAAAACACTAAAAATCACGAAAGTTTTGAAATACGAAGCAAGGAATGGGATTTTGGGGACAGGGGTTATAAAAAACGGCGGAGCTTGTCGGCAATGGAGGGGATTCAAAAGAATAAATATTTTGTTCTTACATTTTCGAAATGGTGTAAAATGACATCATGACAGATAACCTAACAAAAGAAAAACGAAGCTGGAATATGTCCCGGATTCGGAGTAAGGATACAACGCCGGAACTTATCGTCCGGTCGCTGCTTCATCGGATGGGATACCGGTTCCGATTACATTGTAAAGACCTGCCCGGCAAGCCGGACGTTGTCCTGTCGAAGTATAAAGCAGTAATCTTCGTTCATGGGTGTTTTTGGCATGGACATAAAGGGTGCAAACGCAGCAATATTCCAAAATCTAATCGAGGCTACTGGGTTGCCAAGATACGAAAGAATATTGATAGGAATAAAAAACACCGGAAAGCGCTAAGAAAATTGGGGTGGGGCGTCATTGTAATTTGGGAATGTGAATGTAAGCATATTTCCAAATTGCAAAAGAAAGTTATGTGCATCAAGGCCTTAAAAAAAACTATATAGTGTGGTAATAATTAGTTCCTATTGGAAATTTGATATTCGGGACCCACAGCGGTACGCCATCCCAATTCTGATCAACCGTACCATTCAACCTATACATAACAAGCACTAATCTATTTGCAAATTGACTCGACTGGGTTAAAGCACGGTCATTCGGAGAAAGTAATGTACCTGTACTCTTGCCGACATTTCTATCTGTACGTATAACCAGATGGACACCCAAAGCATATCCTGATTCCCTTAAAGCCGTGATGTGTGTATTAACCAAATCCGGTTTCCAGGGTTCTTCAGACTCAACCGCAATTTTAGAAATAACTTCTTGGGCAAATTCAAGAGATACTTCGCGTTCGCTGTCAATAGATCCAAGCAAGTTATCCAACTCTGTCATATTTGCTGATACCGGCAGATCAGGAAAATAGTTAACACCGCCAGACCATATATTAAACCCGCCTCGTTCGATAACGGACGCCCTGGTGGGACGGGTACCCCTCGGTGATAAAATACTATAATGTTCCAGGATATTGCCTTGTTTAATAATTCCAGACATCGCATCATTAGCCTCATCTAGTTCCCTAAATAAACGCAAGAGAATGGGGGGGAGAAATATACGGCATAAACTACCATCCCGGTCATACCCGAATATTCGGGAATGCTGCCAGCTGGTGTCCGCTTGAGGAGTGCGGGCTGTACGGCAGTAATAGACAGTATGCAAACCCGGCAAAGTGAGGCCCCGGCCAAGGCTGTTGCCACCAATGATGACATTGAGACCCTTAGAATAAGAAAGGGACGCATCATTTTCAGAATTGATAACAATCACTTTGATCTCTGAAAGTATTTCTTGAAGGTGATCTTTTAGAACAGAGAAATCAATTATGTTTTCTTTTGACAACCGTAAATCCTGCCAAGCATCCTGCAGTTCATGATAGACCATGTGTGCTTTACTTATCAAATCCTGTTGAATCTGTCTCAATAAGAGAGAGATTTTTCTTTCTAAAGTATCGTGTTCAATTGTTCTTGTGCCTGGATGAATCAAAAAATTACAAACATTCTTACGATCCCGTCGCAACAGATGCGCCCCCGTCACAACGAATAACCAAAAAGCCCTCCGCAAACCATCAGGTATCACATCATCAGGACGCAACAAAATGGTCCTTTCAGAATCATTGGTACGGCGAACACACATAGAGTTCTCTGAATAAAAATAATTGCCGCCCAAATAGCCGGGGCCCGGCTCAAAATAATGCGTAAAATCAGGTCTCCAATCTGAAGATACACGCTGGAGTAAAATTGACTGAGGTGTTGCGGTAACCTGAAGATATATACTTGATTGCGACAGATTCAAAATAGTTTCTAATAATTGATTAATAATGCTCTGATCACCTTGATTTATCAATGTGTTTAAGCTGGCACTATCGGCTTCGTCATCTATAACGAAGACAGGATTTTCTCTGCAGAAACCGGAAGACGCTATAATATCAGCCCATCTTCTTAGAACGGATTGATTTTTTTTCAGAATTACTAATGTCGGCCTGCGGAGTTTGCCCTCCCTAAAACGGAGGTCATCATTTTCTCCGCAAATATTTAATGTATCCAAAGCCCCCAGTGCCCGCCGAAGGGTTTGCTCTTGAAGACGGACATTGTCAGTTGTCAGCAGAAAGAAAAGTTTAAACCCGACATCAGCAGCTGCAGCAATTGCGCCCAATATTTGACTTGTTTTTCCGCTCTGCACCTGCCCGTAAAGCAGTCCAGTATAGCGGGATCTGCAGTCGAAATCTCTTATATGTTTATCAATAAGAGAACCAACAGACTCCTTTATCGACGTGCCTATATTAGGATTAACAGAACCTATGACATTTAAATAATTATCAATATGCATTATCAATTCTCTTTAAACCTCAATAACCAAATCTTTGGATCTCTGGTGGCCGACAGTACAAGGCTTTCACATCCGAAGGCCTTAAGCATGTCCGGTGTAATGAAATCTCCGGCCTTAACCGCCCCTGAACTAACCATCCTACCCTTTACCCACATACCGAAGGTTGCTAATCCTCCGGTTGAACGGAAATTCTTTGAATAATCTCCTTGTGTCTTGCATTCAAACATCCAGCCGTCATCGGTAACTACATTAAATTTCCCTTTCGGATAACCCTTTTTTCTTGTAATTTGTGAAGGCACAATTATTTCAAACTCAAACCACGACCGTGGTCTTATTATACCATTGTTGGTATTTTCTCTGCCTTTTCCAAAATAAATATTAAGATTACTTTTGGCTTCTGCTTTCAACGGCAGTTCAAACGAAACACTTGTTTTTGTTGAATGGGTTTTACTGACTTCCTCCGGACTAAGCCTTTCAACTCCTATACAGTCTTGAAGCAGAGGCGAATGCTCCTTAAAAGCTGACGGTTTGTATTCGAGGATTGAGTCGCATGCTCTGCTCAACTGACTGAAATATGAATTTAGCTCTGCCAAAGCTCTAGTTTCTGTAATATTGACCGTAAGATTTCTCTGCCTCGTCGGAATAATCTGAGTCAGATTGGCTGATCCTGTGATTGAAGCAAAATGACTTTGACCATTAATAAAATTGTAAAATTTGCCATGATAAGGAAATGAGCGGCAAACAAGAACAGAGCCAAGCTTATTATCATGCAAATACTTGCCCAACTCCAAAGAAGCAACGTACTGCGACTGCGTAAAACCATCAAAAGCATGCATTCCTATTAACAGATCACACCGCAGTTTCTTCCCTCCGGTTATATTGTCTTTTAGAAATAATATAGAGTCCTCGGATACATATCCGGTAGCTATCTGCAGATGATCAGATTCCCCCATAAAGCTGATAAAATTATCTGCAAAGGCAGAATCAGGCACAATCGGCTTACTTTTAGAAAAAACAATATCCATAAAAAATCCCTATATGTCTTTCTCGATTCTTTTCTTTATTGGCAAAGACTTTAACTCTTGACTTTTTTGCCGTAAATCAACCGGCGTATAATTTTTTGTAAAAAGTTTTTTGAGTTCTTTTGCAAGCGGACGGACACCCTCTGGAGGAACCGCATTTCCGATCTGGCGTCTTACCTCAGCAGGAGACCCGGTAAAAATAAATTTGTCGGGAAAAGACTGGATTCTAGCTCTTTCCCTAAGCGTTAAAGCGCGTGGTTCTTTGTAATGATAACCGTGCGTACCACCGCCGCCTGCGGCAATCACGGTCATTGCTGGTTTATCTGGGTGGAGCCTGCGGTATACATGACTGATCATACCTTTAACATAATGCGGATCATCTTTAGGGAGACAGCTAAAGTTTTCGCCAGGAGGAATTTTACCAAGACGCTCTATAGTCGTCTTTGTTATATTCATATGGTCATTATTATCTTTGATTTTCTCTACGCCTTTAAGAGCCTCTTTAGGAGTGAAATACGGTTTTCCGGCTTTGGGCCCATGTGTTGGCTTAGGGTGCTTAAAGTCAAAACCAGTGTCCATTCGGATACCTACAAGGATGACACGCTCTCTGAACTGCGGAACTCCATAATCGGCAAAATTGTAAAGTTTCGGATAAACAATGTATCCTGGTTCTATTTCTTCAAAATCTTCAATAATCTGTTCAATTGCTTTGGAATTGTTAACTGTGATAAGCCCTTTAACATTTTCAGCAACAAAAGCTAAAGGCTTCTTTGCATCAACAAAGCGTAAAAATTCTTTATACAAATTGCCCCTGTCGCCATTTAAACCGGGACGCTTCCAGATTATTGAAAAATCCTGACAGGGAAAGCCTCCTAAAATTAAATCACAATTAGAAACTGATCCGTTATAAGGGTTAACTGAAACAATATTCTCGCCGTTGATAATTCCTTTTCCGAAAAAGTTCTCAAAAGTTTTAACGGCCCATGGATTATTATCATTAGCCCAGACAACCTTATAGCCTTCTTCATGAAAACCAAGATCCAATCCGCCACAACCGGAAAAAAGAGAAAGTATTTTTGGATGTGACGTTTCTTTAAATTTTCCAGTAAATCCTTTTAATTTTTTTGAGGATAACATGATTAACCTTTATAGATTATTATTCAAATAATGATTTTCTATCTACGACAAGCACTCATACGGAATCTTTGTCTTTGAACAGCTCGGTTGCGAAAAAGTCCTTAATCGAAATACCCAAGGCAATAGAAATTTGCGAGATGGCATCCCCATGCGCGTCTCTCTTGTTGTATCTTGACATGGTTTCCTCCTTGCATGGTTTTATTTCGGCATCATATCCGCGGGTTTGCATTTGAGGG
>CAZRNJ010000200.1:0-4979 GCA_964601385.1 uncultured Bacteroidales bacterium
ATTATATTCTCTTAACAATGTTAATTCAGAGGTCGCTTTGATTAATACAGCCATCAGTTATCTGGGATTAAATGATGTCCGGTATTTCACCTCCGAGAAAAAAATTATTGAATACGCGATTGATGATTAGTAAACAACCTTTTCGTTATCCTTGTCCCAAAAAACTTGCTTCTTTTCTTTATAGGAGATATCTGCCATAGCCGCAGTAATGGCTTCTTCAAATCCGGCATCAATATCACAGCTCGGCTTGCTGTTAGTTCTTATGCATTGTATCCATTCCTTGATATGCAGAAATGTTGTGTCGAAACGTTTTCCGTCACGAAATGTATAAAGCAGTCCGCGGCTTGCAAAATATTGTTCGGTAGCCGAAGTGATGGCATCTACCTGTTTCATCCCCGGCGTGTAGGTGTAGATAGGTATTGTAGGATCAATAATTTTTTTATCTATTTGTTTTTTATAGCGGGTCGAATTGGGGTCTGTTTTTACTATCAGTTTATCACTCAATTCCATGTGCCCGTCGTGTCCCATGAATATTTTTCCCCGGTTGCGTTCACTCGATAGTGTTGCGCTGTAAAGCAATGATAGGTCGTGCTCAGGATACTCGCAAACGATCTGAAGCACATCCGGCACTTCACGTCCGTCTTTGTAAAAATATATACCGCCCGAGGCAGTGACACTGGATGGTATTCCAAGATTAAGCACCTGATTGATAGCATCAAATTCATGGGTGAACAGATCGCCTGACAACCCGGTGGCATAGTCCCACCAGCAACGCCAGCGGAAAAAGCGTTCGGCACTGAATGGCACAGATGGCGCATTGCCGAGGAATTGCTGCCAGTCAATGGTCTTCTCACTGGCCTCCGGATGAATAGGATAAACCCATGCACCATTCGGGTCATTGCGGTTAGTGCATACCTCAACTAATGATATTTTTCCGAGAATGTTTTTTTTAATTACTTCGATGGCTTTGTTAAAACTTTCGGTTTGCCTGCCCTGATGACCTAACTGGAGTATGATTCCGTTCTTTTTTACCGCATCACGTAATGCATAAACCTCACTCAGTTTATGTGTCATGGGTTTCTCAACGTAGATATGCTTACCAGCATTTGCTGCTTCAATAGCCATTGGAGCGTGCCAGTGGTCGGGTGTGGCAATGATTACCGCATCAACATCATCGCGGGCAAGGAGTTCTTTATAGTTCATGCAGCGTACAGCCATCTTTGCATCTGCCGCAAGTGTGTCTTTTCTTTCTCTGTTGGCGCCTGCTTCTAGGGCCTGCCGGGCATGTACGTCAAAAATATCACAAACAGCGGTTATTTCAACATTCAGATCTTCTTGTTGGATAAAGTCCTGATAACGGTTATCATTTTTATTCTTGCTTAATGCTTCTTTCCACGATCTGATCTTGTCGGGATGCACAAAGCCGGCTGAACGAAGCAGATGACTGCCACGGCTCCCGTTGCCGATAATCCCGATCCGCAGTGGTTTATCGGACGACTGTGGTTTATATTGATATACTTCCGGAGGCTCATAGTTTAAGTTTAACTCATCGGCCAAATTACCGCGTATGTAATCTTCATATTTCTTTTTTCTGTAGAGCCCGTAAAACATGGCTCCGAGAAAAGGTACGGTAGCTATGGATTTTAGTAAATCACGCCTGTTAATCGGTTGTTTTTTTTCGTTTTCGCTCATCTGTTCTTATTTGTTAAGTGATGATGGTTGTGAGCAAAATTGTTTATGAATCAAACGGTCAAGCCCGATTTCTTTTCCTGTATTAAAAAGATATGTCACCCATAGAGCAGCCATTTCGATCATGTTTTTATTGATGTACAGGTAACTGCCTTCCGAGGGCATGCCATAACGTACAATAGCCAGTGGTGGGTGTGAAAGAACATAGAGCATTAGTAATAAAATACCTCCCAGTGTTGCTGCGCGGGTAAATAAACCCACGAAAAGGCCTGCGCCTATGGCTATCAGTCCCCATATATTTAGCAAATCAATGATATGTACTGTTTGGGATGAAGATCCGAGTGTATGAAAAAAAACAGCCATTATTCCCTTCGAATCCATAAGATAAGGTAGTGAAGTCCAGTTTGGTTGAATCAGTTTGGCTATGCCTTCATATAAAAAATGCCAGCCGATGGCAACACGCAAAATAACCAGTGAGGTTAACTGCCAATGCGTATATCCTTGTTGTTTATTCATTATTTTCTGCTTAACTGGAAAGGATTGTAAAAATAATACTTTTTATATACACTTAAAAATTCATTTATATTTGTTGAAATTTTAAGCGTATGAAGATTGTAAGCATATTTGTTGCTCTATTCATTTTGGGTTCATGCAGCCCGGAGAAAGCACCGCGCTTATGCAGCAGGGAGATTGACAGGAAAGTGGAAAAACTGATCTCTCAGATGACACTGAGAGAGAAGCTGGGACAACTAAGCCAGACAAATTACTGGGGTGATACTATTGCTGATAAATATAAGAATGCTATACGCAAGGGTGAAGTCGGATCTTTTCTTAATACGGAAAATATTCATATTATTAATGAGTTACAGCGCATAGCCATTGAAGAATCACGGTTGCATATCCCACTAATCTTTGGTCGCGATGTAATTCATGGCTATCGTACAGTATTCCCGATACAAATCGGCATGACCTGTTCATGGAATCCGGCACTGGTTCAGGAGGCCACGCGTATTGCCGCACGGGAAGCACGTGCCGATGGATACCAGTGGGCATTCGCTCCTATGCTTGATGTAACGCGTAACCCACGTTGGGGCAGGGTAGCCGAGAGCTGTGGTGAAGACCCTTATCTGGGGGCACAGATGGCCAGGGCACTGGTGCATGGATTTCAGGGTGATACATTGGGGACACCCGGACTTATGGCTGCTTGCGCTAAACATTTTGTTGGATATGGCGCAAGTGAAGATGGCAAAGATTATCAGACAACATGGATCCCTGAGCCGGAACTCCGTAATACTTATCTTCCGCCATTTAAGGCAGCGGTTGATGCTGGCGTGGCAACAATCATGAGCGCGTTTAATGATCTGAATGGTATTCCAACCTCCGGAAATGAGCTGACTTTAAATCAAATCCTTCGTAAAGAATGGCGTTTTGGTGGATTTGTGGTTAGTGACTGGGAGTCGGTAACTCAAATGATTACTCATGGTTATTGTGTAAACGAGAAAGAGGCAGCAATAAAAGCTATCCGGGCCGGCGTAGACATGGAGATGGTCAGTAAAAGCTATCTTAATAATCTTGAACAACTTGTTGCCGAAGGAAAAGTGTCCGTAAGCCGCATTGATGATGCGGTTCGCCGTATTTTACGGGTGAAATTTCGAATGGGTTTATTTAATCAGCCCTATGCCGATACCACGCAGCGGTCCCTGATCTTTTCTCCTGATCATCTTGCTGTCGCCCGAAGGGTAGTGCAACAGAGCGTGGTGCTTTTAAAGAATGATCAACAACTTTTGCCCTTGTCGCGCGATATCCGCAAAATAGCTATTATTGGTCCGCTAGCCGATGCTCCGGCTGATCAGATGGGATGCTGGGTGTTTGACGGACGACCGGGTGATGTGATTACTCCGCTGAAAGCATTTACCGATTCCATGGGGAATAATCGTGTAATTTATGCTTCGGGCTTGCGCTCCAGCAGGGATACCTCTGATGCGGGTTTTGCTCAGGCGCTGGCAGCAGCCCGTAGCGCTGATGCTGTGCTCTTATTCGCTGGTGAAGAATCTGTGCTGTCAGGTGAGGCTCGTTGCCGCGCATTCCTTGATCTGCCTGGCATTCAAGATCGGCTGATCAATGCAGTCGCTGCTACCGGTAAACCACTGGTTCTTGTTGTGATGGCCGGCCGGCCGCTTACCTTTGAAAAAGCTGCAGCCAAAGCCCGCGCCATTCTGTATGCCTGGCACCCAGGAACAATGGGTGGACCTGGTATTTACGACCTGGTATTCGGGTATGCTGCCCCTTCGGCTAAACTTACCATTACTATCCCGCGAACTATCGGACAGGTGCCGATTTATTATTGCCATAAAAATACCGGCAGGCCGCCTATAGAAAAAGCGTTTGGTATACCTACCGGTACGCCTCAAAATCCTATCGGATATAATTCCAATTTCCTTGATGTTTCGGTTACCCCTTGCTATCCTTTTGGATTCGGACTAACTTATACTCAGTTTGAGTATTCGGATATTGCTTTGGCTGACACTTCTCTCTCGTTAAACGATACGCTCTTGGTTAGTGCAACTGTTCGTAATACCGGTACCCGAACTGCCGATGAGGTTATTCAATTATATATCCGTGATATGGCTGCATCACTTATACGCCCGGTACGTGAACTCAAGGGCTTTCAGAAGTTTGCTATTGAACCGGGACAGCAAAAGCGTGTCGTATTTAAACTGCCCGTATACGAATTGGGTTTCTATAATAATGAAAACAAATTTCTGGTTGAGCCGGGTAGATTTACAGTTTGGGTGTCGGCGCATTCAGCCGACGATCGGCTTAAGGCAGAGTTCAGAATTGAATAGTATAGTTCGGATTATTGACTGCCAAACGGCTTGATTGTCCATCTTAATCGTTTTATCAGGGTTAAAAATAGCTTTTTTCATTATACCGACACAATTGTTTTAGAATAAATAGCCAATCCGTAAATCCATATAATCGGCAACCTGACGGTGCGCTTTCAGATTTATAGCTGTGAACAGGTACCCGGTGATTGAAAATTGCAATGCGTATCGTTGATAAAGAATATCTCTTGCTCTAAACGGGCTATGAATATAGTATCCAAGAAATTGTGAAAACATAAACCGGCCAATCAGCAGGTTATGTCCGCCAACTGCCGAGATACGGTGATGGTCCGTATCCAGTCCCTGTTCATTTATAATTTGCCTGTTTGCCAGGTTTTTTTCTGCTTCAAATCCAAGCGACAAAATACTTAAGCGCCCGGCCAGATGTCCTGCATCGGCGTATAT
>CAZRNJ010000201.1:0-4964 GCA_964601385.1 uncultured Bacteroidales bacterium
AATTTCAGTTTTGATTGTGCCATGTTTAAATGGCTTAACCTGAATTATAAAATCGGCCTTGATAATTTTAATACCAAGAACACGCGTATTGTATCGCTGGGTTCCGGTTCCGGCCGTGCATATCCCGAATTTGGCATTGATGAGCCATCCGAAGGATATATTGATAAACTTGATCATACATACACCGGGATCAATTCAACTTTCCTGGCCAGTATGAACAAGACGTTTAAAGAAGATTACCGGGTGGATCTGATCCTTGGCAACGAGATTTACGACAGCCGTCATCATCTGCTTGAAGGACTGGGACAGGGCATGCAGTATGGTGGTGCTGAAAACATTGCTGCAACAAACGATAACTCCTCTTATCAGTCGCTCTATTGGAAGCGAGGATATGCCTATTTTGGCACACTGACGGTTGATTACAAAGGACTCGTTTACCTGACGCCCACCGGCCGCTTTGATGTTGTATCCAATATGCCGAAAGGAAACCGTACATTCTTCTATCCATCGGTGTCCACTGGTTTTGTTCTTACCAAGCTTAAACCGCTGGAAAATAATAAGGCATTGTCGTTTGGTAAGGTGCGTTTATCGTATGCTATGGTCGGACAGGCCGGCGATCTGTATTCTACACGTCGCAATTATACGCCGGCTGCACTTAGCAGCGGAATGTTGTCTTCGGCTTATCTGTTTCCTTATAATGGCGTTGCTGCTTATACCAATAATAATGTTTTGTACACAGATGCTCTTCGTCCGCAAAATACTAAAACACTTGAAGCCGGTATTGATTTGCGGTTCTTTAATAACAGGATCGGGATTGATTACACTTATTATATAGCGAATGCCGAAGATCAGATCTTCCGTGTGCCTATCGCACGCTCGTCGGGCTATTCAACAGAGTACCGGAACTCCGGTAAGATACAAACCAGGGGACAGGAATTAATGCTTAACCTTAAACCGGTACAAAAAGATGACTATGGTTGGGAGTTTATTACCAACTTTACCATGTATAAGAGTGTGGTTAAAGCTTTGGCCGATGGTGTTGAGCGGATTGAAGTGGGGGCCAACTTCACAAGCATTGGCACTTTTGCTTATACCGGGCAGCAGTATCCTGTACTGTATGGGACCAGCTATATGCGTGACGCCGAAGGTAATGTTGTTGTTGATAGCCGCGACTCTATCGGTGGAATGGCTAATCCGTATTTTGGCATGCCTTTACAGGGTGAGCAGAAAGTGCTGGGCAAGGTGGCTCCGGATTTTGAAATTGGTTTTATTAATAATTTTAACTATAAAGCATTTACGCTGTCAGTACAGGTTGACTGGCGCAAAGGGGGTTATCAGCACAGCGGTTTAAATGCACTGATGAACAGTTATGGCATGTCGAAGGTCACTGAAAGCCGTGAAGAAGATTTTGTCGTTGAAGGCAAGAAAGGGTATGTTGACGAAAGCGGAAATCTGGTCGTTGAAGGAAATAACGATATAGCGATCAAACGTAATCAGGCCTATTATAATGATATTCTTTTTAATATTTCGGAAGCTGATATTTATAAAACCACCTTTGTTCGTTTGCGTGAAGTAATGCTAATGTATGATCTGCCAAAAAAATGGATGAAAAATTCTTTTATTTCAACCTGCTCGGTATTTATTTCAGGGCATAATTTATGGCTGTGGACAGAGTATCCGAATTTTGATCCTGAAGTCAGCACCTCGTCGGGTAACGCTACCGGCGGTTTTGAGTATGTGGCATTGCCAAATACAAAATCGTATGGCGGAGGTGTGAAGCTGACCTTTTAATTGCTAAGAAAGTAAATTATACACAAAAAAATTATACACATGAAGAGCAAGTATATTTTAATGGTTGTTGCAGGAATTATCCTCTCATCATGCAGTGAGAAAAAGTTTGACGAGATAGATACTGATCCGAAGAATCCTGTAAATGTTCCGGTGAAATCGCTTATTCCCTCGGTAACAGCGGGTGTGCCCTATTATGTTAATGGCACTGAACTGGCGTTCTACTGTTCGGTATTCAGCGAGCAGACCGCCGGCACCTATCTCGATATGCGCAGTGCCGACCGCCGTCAGAACATCAACTCACAACTGTCGGAGAATGCCTGGCAATCGTTGTATACAACGGTTATGATGGATCTGAATACCATTATTCTTAAAGGATCAACCGGTGGCGACGAGGAAGGAAATTGGAAGTATGTTGGTATAGCGCAGGTATTGATGGCTTACACAATGGGAACTACAACCGATATATGGGGTAGGGTGCCTTTCTCTGAGGCTTTTCAGGGAGAGAAAAACCGTAAACCGAAGTATGATAATCAGAAGGATATTTATGAAAAACTGCAATCCATGCTGGATGAGGCCATCGTGAACCTCGACAAGGATTCAAGGCAGACACCGGGCACTGAAGATATGATTTACAGTGGTGATACTGAAAAATGGAAAAAGGCAGCATATGCTGTTAAAGCGCGGTTATATAATCATCTGAGTAAGATTGATCCTGCTGGATCGGCTCAGAATGCTTTGAACTGCATCGCCAAATCATTTTCTTCATCCGATGATGATTTGATATTTAAAAAATGGAGCGGTTCGCTTGATGCCACTCATCAGAATACATGGTATCGTGAAAGCGCCGAACGAAGCCAGATGTCGTTGAGTTTGACAATGGACAGCTTGATGCTGAAGAATAATGATCCCCGGCTCTATTCTTTTTTTACCGGAACCAATGCTGCGCTTAACGGACAGTCTACCGAGGATCCGTCAGACCGGCTCTATTCTGTGATCAGCAGTAATGTATTGTATCCCGATGCTTCACTGCCCATGATCACTTATGAGGAGATTAAATTTATCGAAGCTGAATGCAACCTCCGTATTGGTCAAAGCAATGCTGCGAATATGAAATATCAGCATGCTGTTTATTCTGCTCTTAAACGATATGGTATTGACAGTACTGAAGTATCACCTATTGCTAATCTTACATTTTATAATAATGTTTTGAAAAAGGAGCCGGAAGATATTACTGTTGAGTTAATTGTTAAACAGAAATATATTGCTTTATTCCCATTTCAGAGTGTTGAGGCATACACTGACTGGCGCAGGACAGGATTTCCAAAGCTGAAGAATCCGCTGGGTAATCCGCCCAGGCGCTTTCCTTACCCGCAGAATGAGATCAGCAGTAACGGCGCAAATGTGCCGGCTGTAGTGACTACCAGCGGCGTGTGGTGGGATGATGGTTCGGAAGATTAATAGGACTCAATTATATAAACCCTGTATATACGCTTTCGCCATTTCATTTTTCGGGTTTTCGAAAAATTCAGCAGCAGGGCCGTGTTCAATGATTTTACCGAGGTACATAAATATAATATAATCGGCTATGCGTCGCGCCTGACGAAGGATATGTGTAACCACAACAATGGTGTACCGGTTTTTCAGTTTGAGGAATAGTTCTTCTATTTCTTTGCTCGATACAGGATCAAGAGCTGAGGTTGGTTCATCGGCCAGAATAATTTCAGGATCAACTGCCAGTCCGCGTGCCAGGCACAACCGCTGTTGTTGGCCAATAGACAATGCTGATGCCGGATCATGCAACCGGTCTTTGACTTCGTCCCATAAACTTACCTGTCGCAGATATTGCTCAACACGGCCATTCAGCGTGGCTTTCTGTTGACGACCGCCGATACGTAAACCATACGTAATATTTTTATAAATGCTCATAGGCAGGGGATAGGGCTGCTGCGATAATAGTCCCATACGTTTGCGGAGCTGAGGAATCTCTGTTCGCGGATGCAAAATATCTTCATTATCGAAAACAATACTCCCGTCAATTTTTACCTCCGGATAAAGGTCGGTAAGCCGGTTCATGCTTTTTAACAATGTTGTTTTGCCGCAACCCGACGGGCCAAGGATTACGGTCAGTTTGCGCTCCGGTATATTTACATTGATATCATCCAAAACCAGTTTGTTTCCGATGTGGCAGTTCAGATTGCTGATGGCTATTTTGGTTGTGTTTTCCATAACTATAATTGTTTCACTGATTGTTTTTTATACCTGTATGAAAAATACCTGGTCAGCACGCTGATAAGGAGAATGATAAACGTGAGGAGCACGGCTGATCCGTATGCCCGCTGTTGCACTTCGGGGATCGGTGATGATAGTTGAAAAAAAATGGACAGCGGTAAGGTAGCAACCGGGTCGGTGATCGAACCGGGAAGATAGTCGGTGTATCCTGCTGTGAACAGCACCGAGGCCGCATCACCGATGGCTCTGCCAAAAGCCAGCAAAATAGCAGTAATGATTCCGGTGATGCATTGCCGCGCCAAAATAAAATAGGCCGTTTCGGATTTAGTCGAACCCAATGATAAGCTGGCTTCCAGTAAGCCACGCGGCGCTGTTTTGAGCACTTCGTCCATACTGCGAACCATGATGGGTATAATGAAGAGGGTTACGGTTATTATTCCTGCCAGCAGAGAGGTTCGCATTCCGAAGTACATCATTATGGTAAATCCAAAGGCACCGTAAACAATAGACGGTATTCCCCACAGGAGATCAAGCAGGAAACGTATGCTATTTACAAGCCATTTAGTCCCTGCCAGATGCACATTAATAAATAGGGATAAGGGTAAGCTAATAACCAGTGCAAGCGCTGTAGCGCCAAGCGAAAGGTAAAGTGATCCGACAATAGCATTAAGTACTCCTCCTTCTTTCCCAAAGTAGAAGCCGCCTTTGGGGGTTTGCGTGATCATCTCCCATGATAGCGCAGGAAGTCCTTTGATCAGGATACTCCCTATAAGCGTCAGCAGGATGATCATGATGAATAAGGTGGAAGCAAACATGATGCCGCGGAAAAAGTATTCTTCGATATATTTCAGTTTTTTCTTCATATAAAAAATCTAAATCTTTTTTTCCCAGTTAATAATCAGAAAACGCGATCCCAGATTAAAAAAAGTAACGAGGATAAACAG
>CAZRNJ010000202.1:0-4902 GCA_964601385.1 uncultured Bacteroidales bacterium
TAATGTAAATATCACAGTAACCGACCGGTCACAAAACACATCAATGGAGGTATTGTACTCGTAGCAGCGGCCATTATAGCATATTCCCATGTTGTGTTCCACCGTGTTTCCGCCATACCTGACCTTTCCGGTTTTAATAACCGGTTTACTGCCGGCACCTATCACAACAGCCCTGCATGTAGCGTTATTTGGAGCCGTAAGCAGGAACCCGCCGGCTGATAATTGAACCGGTTGAATTCAGGTGTGTTCAAACGCCACATTTTCCCGTTGTCAGAAGTATCAGAGATGATAAAAACAGCCACTGCATCAGGGTTTGAATAATCGGCCTCAAAATAGCGGATATGGTTAACAACATTCAAGCAACTGCCTGATGCCATCCCGACTCCGGATCCATTTCCGAAAAAAGTATAATTCAACATCTGCCCGGTTTTATTATTAGCGCTAAACCCCTGAAGATTGGTAACCGGGAATAAATTTGTCTGACCCTCTGCCCTTGCTGTTCGACCAGCGCCAACAGCCCATAAGCTGCCCAACCCGATAATCCGGAACGTCAGGTTATCGGGCCCCTGGTGGCCTTGAGGACGTTGAGCTGTGGCGTTGAAACAACCAAGTACATCATTCTCATCTAAAAAACGATTGCGAAATAGTAACACTCCCTGCTCCGGATCATAATAATTGAGCCATCCGCCGCCGGCAGGATTCATCGGCTTCACCGTATCAGGATAAAATGCAATGGCATAGAAGAGTGAACCGCGATGATTTGCAGAAATCGTTGTATCAAACAGATAATCGAACATCCATTTAATATACGGTGTTTGCTCCTGAGGGTATAATGGCAGAGCCAAAGCAAAGAGGCCGCTTCCCGTCATCGGGTCATCGTCCGACAAGTCGGGTTGCATCCCTCTGTCATTAGTGTTGCGAATACTAATAGTGGCAGTTCCCTGCGCGTGTAAAGACATCAGAGCGTTAGGCGCAAAAACCGGCAATTCAACATCCGATTTATATGCCTTCTGTATACACATCAGCGCAGGCGCAATAAATGACCAGTTATACCCATGATAACTCAAACTCTCCGTATTCCATCCATTACCGGTAATATTCAAATTAATATGTTCACGAAGCCGGTTGATGGCATCCCACAAAAAGGGTAAAGCGCGTGAACGCGGATATTCACCGGACAATACGCCATAATCGTCCCACACCGATGCAGCAATAACAATACTGCTGTACCGGACACCCATCCAGTTGCTCTGCAAAGCGTAATTGGCATGATATCCCATTCCGGCTGCAACCGAAGACATTAAATCAAAAATACCCTCAAGCATTATTTTCCGCTGATCGTCATCAAAACCACTGAAGCAAAAATCGTATACCAAAGCCATATTCTTTAAAATCATTGCACGACTTAGTCCAAATGAAAAACGATTTTGTGCCACAATCGAATCACGGAAAACTTCATTACAAATCATAAACGCTTTATCACAATAATAAACACTATCGGTAAACAGAAACATACATCCATAATAAAAAGCGAGATATGCGCTGCTGTAATCATACGTCCGGGTATTAAGTGTATCCAGTTTTTGCTCCATCAGATGCAGATCCCTGCGAAATCTGATATAACTGTTCTTATATGGTTCCCATTTAATCTTTTGCCGGACACTTAATACATCATCCTGTGAAATGACACTCCGGGGATGAATCAGTGACATATCATTATACTGTGCAGAGACAGTAAAACAAAGCATAACCACTGCAAAAAGCATGCAGCAGCACTTCCGGTAATACATCAGGACTATTTATAAAGTTTATATTTCTTTCCTTTGGTTATGCCGTCCCATGTATCGGTACGGAATGGTGATGCCGGTAATCCCTCTTTATTATATAAATTCACATCATCCGGATTATCTGCCCATCCATAGCGAACAGCGATAGGTTTCGACACTTCGGGATTATATACTGCAATTGTTGAATCATTCAATATTTCGGCTTTTGCCCATTTAAATTTTTTATCATCACCGGCAATGGTAAAGCCTTTGAGGTAACCATACCTGTCTTTAACCATTAAGCCGGAACCGGTATTTTTAAACGTAATATAGATTTTATTTGCCTCAACACTTTTACGCGCGTAGAAGGGGCCAGAATACGTCAGTTCTTTACTATACGCGATATGCATAGCAGTAAGCGCCAGACGGCGGCCGACTTCCTGTTTATTTTTCGGATGGATATCTTTTGCTTCGCCGATATCAATAGCCAGGGCAGTGCCGACTGACGGGAGGTTTAATGCCTCGTTTTGTGCTTCGCGTAATTCAGCCCATTCGCTTTCGGCCGGCTCATCAACCGGCGACCTATAATTAGCCAGTTGAACAAAAATAAACGGAAAATCGCCCTGATTGAACTTCCACCGCCAGTCCTTGATCATAGCAGGGAATGTTGTACGATACTGATAAGCGGTTGATGCATTTGATTCGCCCTGATACCAGATAACACCTTTGATAGCCATAGGAATAAACGGAGCCAGCATACCATTGAACAATCCGGCAGGATTATTGTTTGGTTTCTGCCGGTAATCGGTAAACTCGGGCATTGGCGCCGGTTTAACGGACTGTCCTTTGCGCATCTTCCATGTACCACCCAACAGGACACAATTACTGGCATTGCTTTTACGGCAAATATTAAGCTGGTCGGGTTCAGATAAAAAGCCGCCTTCATCGCTTACATTTGTAATACGAATTACAACCTCATTATCCTGATGTTTGAGAATATCCTGAGAAACTTCAAAAGTAAGCCACCGATCCTTCGTAAAATTCTCCCCTACCTGTGTGCCATTTATATAAACGATGCAATGATCATCTATTTTGCCTAAACGCAATTCAAGCGGCTGATCCCAGAACAGGTACGGAAGATCAAATTTACGCCTGTACCATACCGGCCCGGTAAATCCTTTCAAGCCCGATTCGGTGAATTTTGCAGGGACAAAACCATCCTGCCATGCCGACAAATCGGTTTGCGGCTCATACCACTTCTCTTTCAAATCGCTCCCTTTATATATAAAATCATCTTTCCATTTATTAAACTTCTGTTCATCCTTGGATGGCTTTGAATATGATTTCACAACTTTGCTATATTCTTTAAGCACCGGACTAAAGTCGGCTATTTTGCCAAGTGATTCTAAACTTATCCATGTTTCAATGTTTGTTCCGCCCCAATTGGTTGAGATCAGACCGATAGGCACTTTCTGATCAGCATAAATATTCAGAGCAAAAAAATAAGCCACAGCCGACAAATTAAGAATATTATCACCTACAGCAGGTAGCCACGAACCGCTTTTAACATCGCTTTGTGGCGTATAACTAACATTTTTCTCCGGCCTGAAATAGCGAATGTCGCGATATTTAGCTGTCTTTGCAGAATCCTTGCCATAGGGAAATCGCTTCATTTCAAATTCCATATTCGATTGTCCGCTGCATATCCACACATCACCAACCATGATATCCTCAATTTTAATCTGGTTTCTTCCTGTAATAATCATCTCGTATGGGCCTCCGGCACCGGCAGGTTGCATTATAACCGACCATTTGCCCGAAGCGCCGGTCGTTGTTTTATAATCCTGTCCGTTAAATGTTACGGTCACAACTTCTTTATCATCAGCAAATCCCCATATCCGGAGTTCTTTGTCGCGCTGCAAAACCATTCCTGATGAAAATACCAACGGCATTTTTACATCAGCAGTTGTAATAAGTACAGCAAAAAAGAACAAAGTTGTGAAGGCAGCAATTTTTTTCATCCATAAATAATTGTTTTTAATAGGTCGGATGGAACCCACATGTATTTGGCTATGAGCATGATAAATATTTGCGGTATAATTTTCATCCGTGTTTGTGTTTAGCGAAGCTTTACATGTGGGTTTCATAACTTAAATTTTATGTGATTACTATACAGACAAAAATAATAAAATTTGTTTGTCATTAAAATGAATGATAAAGATAGAGCAACCGGTATATTAAACAGGTACGGCAATTGCCGGAAACCAATACCGTCTTAATAAAGAATAAACCCTGAAACGCAGGCGTAAAACAATATTTATCATGATATAGATTACGATTTAAAACCTTTGTGCCTGTTACCGTAAAAACCTCTATGGCTTCAATTGTACTGTTAACAGCAGCATAAATACAAACACGATCATCAACAATCACTTTAGCTGCCAGACGACAAGCATCTGTTGCAGACGGAAAATTTGCGGTTAACTGTTCAACAAAAACAGAGATTTGAAATGTATCGGCAGTTATACCATCAGAAAGAACAACTTCTGCGGGATAAAGTCCGGACGAGTCCGCTATACCACTGATGGTACCATCGGGATGCATATTTAAGCCCTGCGGCAGATTTACTGCTGAGCAAATTATGCTGTCACCGTCAAAGTCAAATGTTTGAAGCCGGAACTGATAATCCATACCGGCAATAACTGTATCCGGAGCCGGGGAAAGCAATTCGGGAGGATGATTAGCCGGATACCATCCGGTATCGAGATAAAGATAATTCAACAACGCTTCAATGTAATAATAATCGGCATAATTAACCGGTTTATCAACATTATAATCTTTCCCGCCGGTAGTGTGCATAATGATAAACTTTGCATTAGAATCTTCCGGCGCAGTATATAACGGTGAAGCAAGATTGGCCAGCATATTTTCGGCATGACGCAGAAAAAAAGTGTCGCGTGTAGCTTTGTAAAGTTTAATCAGCGCTGATGCGGTGATGGCTGCAGACGATGCATCCAGTGGCTCATCAGGTATCAGAGGGGCATCAAAATCATAGTATGGAATACCATTGGCAGGCAGGTGCGAAAGATAATAACCAGCCAGTTGTTTTGATATCTCAAGAAAAACAGAATCACCT
>CAZRNJ010000203.1:0-4892 GCA_964601385.1 uncultured Bacteroidales bacterium
AATTTCATTAAGAATAAGATAATTAATGTATTTAAGTGCCGGTGTTACCAGTCGCTGGAATCGATCCCCCGATTCTGATACAACATCTACTGATGTTTTAAAGCCCTTTTTCTGCATCATATCAAGAATACGCGCCGACACAACGCCATAATCTTTGTCGGGAGCATCCAGTTTGTCAAGCAAAAGCAGGTATCCGAGATGAAAAATTTTTGCATCGCAATGGATATCTGTGAAATGATTGATATCCAGCAACGCATTGGCCCCCCGGCAATGATAAAACGTCCTGTCTCCGGTTTCTTTGTCTGTCATTACATCTGTGTAAGAGGTTGGTGCTGCTGCGGACTGAAAGATATACGTGCTGTCAATATTGTTATTTTTTAGGTCGTTCAGGATATAGTCTCCGTTGCTGTCCTTGCCAATCACGCCGCAGCCATAAAGGGGAAACGGAACATTCATGCGTGACAGATCCATCAGTACATTGTAAGGCGCGCCTCCGTTGCCCGTGGTTTCATCAAGAATATTGCCCAGCATGCCGCGTTCGGGAAGGGTATCAAGGATTTTTACTTTATCAATAATCCAGTTGCCCGCTGCCAATATACCTTTACGCATAAAACAAGTTTTTCAGAAAATGTGTATTTAAAATTTATGAGGAGCTAAGATAATAATATTGTCGGAACAAAAAAACTGCCGGATATGCAGAATTACAAATAAAAAACCCACCCCTTCCGGGATGGGTTGTGATAATCAAACACGCATATAAGAGGTAGGGTGAAGCTATACAAGACCCTGGTCAATCATGGAATCGGCTACTTTTACAAATCCTCCGATATTGGCGCCATCAACATAATTGATGAATCCATCAGGTTTTGTTCCATATTTAACACAAGTTGTATGGATGCTTTGCATGATCATTTTCAGCCGCGCATCAACTTCTTCGCGGGTCCAGTTCAGTCGCATGGAGTTTTGAGTCATTTCAAGCCCCGAAGTGGCAACACCGCCGGCATTGGCAGCTTTGCCCGGACCGTAAAGTATGCCTTTTTTGATGTATACTTCAACGGCTTCGGGAGTACTTGGCATATTGGCGCCTTCTGAAATACAGATACAGCCATTGTTAACCAGCGTTTTTGCATCGTTCTCGTCAATCTCGTTCTGTGTGGCCGACGGGAACGCAACATCACACTTAATGCTCCATGGTTTCTGGCCTTCAAAATACTGACAACCGAATTTATCGGCATATTCTTTGATACGGCCTCTTTTTACATTCTTCAGTTCAAAAACGAAATTAAGTTTTGCAGCATCAATGCCCTTCGGATCGTGAATAAATCCGGTGGAGTCGGAGAGGGTAACACAGGTAGCGCCTAACTCATTGCATTTTTCAACTGTATATTGAGCTACATTACCTGATCCCGATATAACCACTGTTTTCCCTTTGAGTGATTGTTTGCGGGTTTTAAGCATTTCTTCGGCAAAATAGGTAGCGCCGTAACCGGTTGCCTCAGGACGTATTAAACTGCCGCCCCAGTTTAACCCTTTACCGGTTAATACGCCTGTAAACTCGTTACGTATTCTTTTGTATTGACCAAACATGAAACCAATTTCTCTTCCGCCAACACCAATATCACCCGCTGGTACATCAGTGTCGGGGCCGATATGCCGTTGTAATTCGAGCATAAAACTCTGGCAGAATTTCATCACTTCATTGTCTGACTTACCTTTGGGGTCGAAATCCGAACCGCCTTTTCCACCACCCATGGGCAATGTGGTTAAGCTGTTTTTAAATACCTGTTCGAAAGCCAGAAATTTTAATATTCCAAGGTTAACAGAGGGATGAAAGCGTAATCCACCTTTATATGGACCGATGGCGCTGTTCATTTCAATGCGGAATCCCCGGTTGATCTGTATTTCTCCTTTATCATCAAGCCAGGGTACTCTGAACATTATTACTCTTTCCGGCTCTACAATGCGCTCCAGTATCTTTGCTTTTAAATACTTTGGAGTAGCTTCAATAAAGGGCATCAGCGATTCGACTACTTCTTTTACGGCCTGATGAAATTCAGTTTCACCAGGATTTTTGGCAATTACTTTTGCCATAAAATCATTGATCTTGGTACTTGACATATTCGTTTTTAGTTTAAATGGTTTATTTTTTTGAATAGTCAATATTAAACTTATTCTTTGTCCACCGGAGTAATTAATGCAACAAAATGCTGATTGAACACTTATTTTAAGTGTTTTACTGATGCCGGATACGAGTCGGCCGTATGCTTACTATATCAATCTATGCGGATGATATTGTTTTTTATGGCAAATTTTAACAGGTCAACCGTTGTGCGAAGGTTGATTTTTTGCATAACGTGGTTTTTATGCGATTCAACAGTACGTACACTAATAAACAACTTTTCTGCAATCTCCTGATTTGTAAGTCCTTCTCCCCAAAGCTGAATGATTTCAATTTCCCGTTTGCTCAACATCTTTAATGAGTCGGAGGATACTTCTGGTTCATGCAGGTATTTATTGATCAGTATACGTGAAATACTTTTGCTGTAATAATCATGGCCGTTACGTAATGTATATACAGCTTCGTACAGTTCGTTTTTATCCGATTGAGTATTGAGAAACCCTTTGGCTCCTGCTTTTAAGGTTCGAAAGATGGTTGTCTCTTTTTCATCATCCGAAATGACCATTACCGGAACTTTAGGGATATGATCGTTCAGGTATTTGATCAGTGCGATATCTTCGTCTGTAAGCCGGCTGATAACCACGATCAGTATATTGCATGCCTGGTTTTTTATTCTGGCAAGCAGTTCGGTTGTTGATCCGTATCTGCCAACAATATCAAAATTGCTGCCCGCCGAAAGCATGCTTTCTAATCCATCCATAAAAAGCATGTTTGTTCCTAACATTATTAGCGAAATCTTATTCATTTCTGTTTTTTTCCGGCTTCAATTGCATACCTTCTTTTATCGTGTAGATGGTTTATACGCAATTACCTCTGTCTCTATCTTTGCATTCATTGGCAGTGCGGCCACCTGAAATGTGACCCGTGCTGCTTTGAATGTAAAGTAGGAGTTATATACTTCATTAACCTGACTGAAATCATTGATGTCGGTTAACAGCAGGGTTACTTTCACTACATCGTCAAATGTGAGTCCGGCTGCTTTCAGAATCCCGGAAATATTTGAAAAAACCTGTTTCGCCTGTTTGCTTATTTCTGTTTCATCAATTTTTCCGCTTAACGGGTTAATAGGGAGCTGGCCGGAAATAAAAACATAGTCGCCGGCATGAATGGCTTGGGAATAATGGCCAATGGCCTGTGGGGCATGTGTGGTTGAAATGATCTGTTTCATTTTTTTTGTGATAAAAATACAACTTTTTATTACTTTTAGGAATTATGTCTACTTATGTTACTGAAATACCATTTAAAACCATCGGGCTTAAACCATCAGATATTGAGGTTGTTATGGGATTTTCGCCGGGAATGGCTCCCGAGCCGTACAAAGAGTTAATTATTAAACTGATTGACGAGGCGGTTCAATTGTGTTCAATTATTGGCGGGTATACTATACATTCTGCTTCACCTGTATTGGGCAGTGATGATAAGTGGCACGTATCAGATACTATTCTTGAAATGGGGCAGGTGATTTCCTCTCAAATCAGAAATTCTTCCAGTATGGCTGTTTTTGTCTGCACTGCGGGCAACGGCATCAGCCACAAGGCGCGAAGTGCCATGGATAACGGAGATCTCATATCGGGTTATATTTATGATACCATTGGCTCGGTTACTGTTGATATGGCTATGAATATCATTCACGATCAGTTAAAACAGGCCATGCAATCAGAGGGTATGATGGTTACAAACCGCTTCAGTCCCGGTTATTGTGGATGGGACGTGGCCGGTCAGCAGGTATTATTTCGTTTGCTCGACAATGGTTTTTGTGGTGTGCAGCTTTCTTCTGATTCTCTAATGGTTCCGGTTAAATCTGTCAGCGGTGTAATTGGTATCGGCAGGGAGGTTCAGTTTAGTAAATACATGTGTCATCTCTGCATCATGGAAAATTGTGTATATTCAAAGAGAAGTTTAATCCAATAAATTTATTTTTATGATTAATGAAATATCATCACAAATACCAGATTATGGCTTACGATTGATTGCTGCCGGAGTGTTTGGCGCAATATTAGGGCTTGAAAGGGATATGCATGGCCGTCCGGCGGGTTTACGTACTCATATCCTTGTGAGTATCGGATCAGCTTTGTTTATGGTTGTTTCAATCTCAGTAGCTGTTTTCTTTGGTAAAGGATATCCTGCTGATCCTGCAAGGATTGCAGCTCAGATTATTACCGGTATTGGATTCATTGGCGCCGGTACTATTATTAAAGAGGGGTTTTCCATTCGCGGATTAACTACCGCATCATGCCTCTGGGTCGCTGCAGGTATTGGTATGGCGTCCGGTGCGGGTTTTTATCTGATGGCTCTCTTAGTAACGCTGATTTCTCTTTTTACTCTGTTAGTCCTTAACAGGATTGAGCGCTTTTACCGGCATGATAATTTCCCTTCGCTTACACTTACAATGCCGTTAAACACACCGGAAAAACCAATTTTTGACCTCTTAACCAGTTTGAAAATGAAACTTGTAAGTATGGATATTACGAAGGATAAATTATCAGACATGAAAACGATTAAAATTTATATGCGTGCGCATTTTAGTTCCGGGACACCTTTATTCTCCCAGGAATTAATGGCTGCGCTGGATAATCTTACCCTTGATATCCGTAATATTGTTTATACTAACAGAGATATGAGGGAGTGATTTTTTTAACGGTTATTTTAATAATTAATTTTCACTGTTGTCCGGAATAAATTCTAAAGAGCCAGAAGGCAATTAGCCTTCATA
>CAZRNJ010000204.1:0-4886 GCA_964601385.1 uncultured Bacteroidales bacterium
GCCAATAATAGCGCCAATACCTAATGTTACCAAATGAAATGAAGTAAGCGTTTTTTTCAGCGCATGTTCGCCGGTAAGCGATTCATCAAGCAATTGTCCCAGTGGCTTAACAGTAAAAAGCTTTTTAATCATGTTTAAATTATTGCGTACAACTAATATTTATCCGGAACATAGGTTTGGGTATCTTTGGGCGGCCGCACATACGATGATCCATCCTGTTTCTGCGGCAGCTTAATTTTTGGATAATCAATTTCCTTGTAAGGGATCAGCGAAAGCAGGTGGCTGATGCAATTCAGCCGGGCGCGTTGTTTATCATCAGCTTCAACTACATACCAGGGTGATTGTTTGGTGTCGGTGTGAGCAAACATTTTATCCTTGGCAATACTGTAATCCACCCAATGTTTGCGTGACTCCACATCCATTTCACTTATCTTCCACCGCTTTGCCGGATCGTTAAGCCGTTGCCTGAAACGCTGCTCCTGTTCCTCGTCACTTACCGAGAACCAATATTTAATCAGAATAATACCTGAACGGATAAGCATCCTTTCAAACTCCGGACAGGAAAGGAGAAAATCCTCATACTCTTCTTCTGTACAATAGCCCATTACTTTTTCAACACCGCCACGGTTATACCAGCTACGGTCGAAAAGCACCATTTCACCTGCAGCCGGTAAATGTGAAACATAACGCTGAAAATACCACTGTGATTTTTCGCGCTGAGTAGGAATACCGAGCGCAACCACACGGCAATAGCGTGGATTCAGGCATTCGGTGATACGCTTGATGACACCGCCTTTTCCGGCAGCATCCCTGCCTTCAAAAAGAATCACCACTTTCAACCCTTTAAACTTAATCCACTCCAACAGTTTTACAAGTTGCAACTGAAGTTTCTCCAGTTCTTTCTCATAAAAAGCTTTGTCGAGCTTTTCCTTTGACTTATGCTCCTTGGTTTGTGACATAGTCATTCGCTTTAAATTATTAATGCTGAAACTATTTAGCAATACCAACAGCCCTTGTTTCCCTGATCACGGTAACCTTTATCTGTCCCGGGTAGGTCATTTCGGTCTGTATTTTTCTTGACAAGTCAGCAGCCAGCTTCTCGGTATCATTATCATTTACCTTTTCACTGGCAACAATCACACGCAACTCCCTGCCGGCCTGAATAGCGTATGTTTTTACTACTCCGGGATAAGATAATGCGAGGGCTTCAAGATCATTAAGACGTTTGATATATGATTCAACGACTTCACGACGAGCACCGGGTCGTGAACCCGAAATAGCATCGCATACAAGCACCAATGGAGAGATGAGTGAAGTCATTTCTACATCTTCGTGATGGGCACCAATAGCATTAATAATCTCTGGTTTCTCTTTATACTTTTCGGCCAGTTTCATTCCAATCAGTGCATGTGGTAATTCGGGCTGATCATCAGGCACTTTGCCAATATCATGCAAGAGCCCGGCGCGTCGCGCCAGCTTAGCATTTAAACCCAACTCAGCAGCCATGATTGAACACAAATTAGCCACTTCACGTGAATGCTGCAACAGGTTTTGACCATAGGATGAACGGTATTTCATTTTACCGATCAGGCGAATCAGTTCAGGATGAAGTCCATGTACGCCCATATCAATGGTTGTTCGTTTACCTGTTTCAATAATTTCTTCTTCAACCATCTTACGGGTTTTCTCAACAACTTCTTCGATACGCGCGGGATGAATACGTCCGTCAACAACCAACTGGTGTAGTGCCAGCCGGGCAATCTCACGGCGTACCGGGTCAAAGGCCGAAAGCACAATCGCCTCAGGAGTATCATCCACAATAATTTCAACCCCTGTTGCTGCTTCCAGTGCCCTGATATTACGGCCTTCCCGTCCAATAATCCGACCTTTTATCTCATCGTTCTCAATATTAAAAACTGTTACGGCATTCTCTACGGCAGCTTCACCGGCCAACCGTTGCATACTCAGTAATACGAGTCGCTTGGCCTCTTTGGTAGCAGTCATCTTTGCCTCGTCCATAATTTCGTTGACAAACGAGATGGCTTGTGTTTTGGCCTCATCTTTCAACGACTCGATCAGTTGCTGCTTTGCTGTCTCGGCAGGCAATCCCGAAATAGTTTCAAGTTGCCTGATCTGCTGCTGTCGAAGGCGTTCAACCTCATCCTTTTTCTTATTCAGAATTTCAAGCTGATTATTGAGGTTTTCCTTTTGAATATCCATTTCACGACGTTTACGATCGTTCTCTTCCATCTTCTGAGCCAGAGTGGTTTCTTTCTGCCGTATACGGTTCTCGGCTACGGAGAGTTTGCTGTTACGGTCGTTAACCATGGCCTCATGCTCACTCTTCATCTGAAGAAACTTCTCTTTTGCCTGAAGGATTTTATCCTTCTTGATGACTTCGGCCTCCTGTTCGGCTTCCTTTAATAAACGGGTACGCTTACCCTTCAGCATTATATTCCAAAACAGGTAACCACCGAAAAGCCCAACAGTAAACGATACAGGAGCGACAACCATATAGGATGTCAGCCATTGACTTATCATTATCAGATTCATTGTATTAAATTATATAGTTATAAAATGAAAAAACCCGCACTATATTCTTCGATCTTATAGAAACCCCAATTAATATATGGGTGGAGCGGCCGGTATATTTTAAGGTTCCGCTGTCCGTCAAACGACAGATCCACGAGGGATGCGGCCTGCTTTCGATATTCCGAGCAATACTCCAATCGTTTTAGATTGCTGAGTTTCACAAGGAATGAAGAAACAATGCGGGTAAAATTGTACTATTTTAAAGAACGTTGTACTGACTTTCCATCTTCAGAAAATCGCCCAGTTCACGGTTTAACTCTTTGATCCGTTCAACCAGGTGAGTTGCATCACTCTTGCCTTCAAATTCGATCAGCCGGGTAACAAACTGCAATGCAGCCATAGCCAGAAAATCCTGGTTATCTTTGTCGTTATATCTCGACTTATACTGCAAAATTTTCTCATTGATTAATTTAGCCGCCTTCCTGATCTTTTCCTCATCATTCCGGTCTACCTTCAACGGATAATACCTGTCGGCTACACTAACCCTTATTGATAATTTTTCCTTGTCCATCCGGTTGTCACTGGTTTAAAAGTCCTATACATCTGTCAATATCCCGCACCAGCTTATTAATCCTGCTTTTAACAGAATCATCATTGCCATCCTTTTCCGAAAGTTTACGCGCTATTTTCAAGTTAGTATACTTTTGTTCAAGGACTTCATTTTTATTCTTTTGTTCTTCTATCTCTTTAATTAATTTTTTATTCTTTATTACTATTTCTTCATTATCGGCTTTACGCTTCCCGTATAAAGTAATCAACTTTTCAACTTTATCTGTGAGTTCATTCAGTATTACTTTATCTTCAGGCATACAGCACTAATCTTAACACAAATATAGTATTTTTTATTAAAATATAAATAATCAGCCATACTAAAAAAAACACCGCTTCGTATAATATTTATAGTACTTTTGTGGCTGTGAAAGTGGCAAAAATATACATTTTTATCTTGATTTTCCTGCACGCCGGAATAAATCGCTGCCCGGCTCAATTTATTGATACCACGTATTTCCGTTCTCCTCTGAATATACCACTTTACTTATCTGCAACATTTGGCGAATTACGGCCCGACCATTTCCACTCGGGAATTGATATCAAAACCCAGGGGAAAACCGGACTTCCCATTTATGCGCCTGCCGATGGTTATATCGCGCGGGTCAAAATAATGCTTGCAGGTTATGGCAAATCACTTTATATTATTCATCCGAACAACACAACGACTGTTTACGGCCACCTGTTAAGATTTACGCCTGCAGTTGAAAAATTTATCCGGACAGTTCAATACAGCCGGCAGGAGTTTGCCGTGGACACAGAGCCCGAATCCGGCCGTTTCCCGGTAAAAAAAGGCGAATTAATTGGTTATACCGGAAACAGCGGCTACTCATTCGGCCCACATCTCCATTTTGAGGTACGCAAAACTCATCCCGAAAATGTACTGTCGTATGGCTTTGGAATCACCGATAACATTAAACCCGAAATACTCTCTCTCATCATTTATCCGCAATCATTGAACTCGGTGATTAACGGCAAAAACATAAAACAAATTATCCCGGTAATAAAAAAAAGCGATGGCCGTTATACCCTCCATCCCGACAGCAATATTCATCTAATGGGGCCTGTTGGTTTTGGGATTGAAACCTACGATCTGCTTGATGGGTCAAACAATAAATGCGGCATATACTCCCAACAGTTGATTATTGATACCCAAATCATCTGCTCCGTTACATTTAACCAGGTGTCCTTCGACGAAACACGGTTTGTTAACACCTATATGGACTATGCCGAAAAATTACAATCAAAACGTGAAATACATACCTCATTTGCTGCTCCATTCAATGAATTGAGCATTTATTCCATTCTAAAACACAAAGGCATATTTACCGGAAAAAATAAAAATTATACAGGACAATATATTATCAGAGATGTACATGGCAATACATCCACCTTAAGTTTTACGTTCAGAGCCGACAGTATATTACCACAATTATTATCTCGCTATCAGCCACAAACCTTTTCGGCTCTCATGAATTACGACCGGGAGAACCGGTTCGATACAACCGGAATAAAGATTACCGTCCCCGCCCTTGCCATTTATAACAACCTGCTGTTTGAATACAAATGCACCGATACAATACCCGCCGGATACTTTACTCCAATACATACTCTTCATAATGAATTTACACCAGTACATAAAAACATAACCGTTTCGCTTCAACCCAACGGCCTCCCCGATTCGTTGGTAAACAAAGCCGTAATTGCGATGTTTACAAGTGACAATAAGCGAAGCTGTCCCGGCG